>CAZAHX010000035.1:0-12011 GCA_964485005.1 uncultured Acidimicrobiaceae bacterium
CCACCAACTACCGGTAGCAGCCCTTTCTGTGAGTAGAAATGACTGCATAACAGCGAATTCCACTCACAGAATGCCTCCCTAGGGGTCGGTGGTCGTCGTGGTGGTCGGAGGAATCGTGGTGGTGGTGGGCGGTGGGGTGAACTCACCGAGGGTCACCGTCACCGTGTCGCCGCGGTCCACTGTGGTCCCCGGCGTGGGGACCTGGTCGACCACCAGGCCGTCCTGAGCCGGGTCGGCCACCTGCTGGGTGGTGTTGGCCACCCTGAACACCAGACCGGCGTCCTCGGTGATTGCCTTGGCGTCCTCTTCGGTCTGGCCGATCAGGTTGGGGACGTCCACCGGGGCCGGTCCCAGCGACACCACGAGGAGGACCGTCTCCCCGGCGAAGATCTCGTCACCGGCGGACGGGTCGGTGCGGATGACCACGTCCTCGGGCACCTCGTTGTCGAACTGGTCGTTGATGGTCCACTTCAAGCCGAGGTCGTCCAGGGTGGCGATGGCCTGACGCTCCGTCATACCGGAGAGCTCGGGGAGCACGATCACCTCGGGTCCCGACGAGACCACCAGGTCGACCAGTGTGCCCTCACCCACCTGAACGCCCCCGTGCGGCGATTGCTCGACGACCACGTTCTCCGCGAAGTCGGGGTCGGGTCGCCGTTCTATGTTGCCCACCTCGAGCCCGGCTTCTTCGATCATCTGTCTGGCCGTCTCGAGATCCTGCCCGATCACGGGAGGCACCGGGAACTCCTCGGGTCCGGTGGACACGAACACCTCGACGGTGGTCCCCACCTCTGCCTCGGCGCCGCCGGGCGGGTCGGTCCTGATCACGATCCCGGTCTCGATGGTGTCGCTGGGCTCCTGGGTGAGACGTGCGAAGAAGCCTGCGTCGCGCAGCATCTCGAAGGCCTGGTCCTGGGGCTCCCCGGCGACATTGGGGACCGTCATCGTCTCCACACCACCGCTGCCTCCCGCCAACCTGATCAGGAAGAAGAAGAGGATCGCCAGCGCCACCAGCAGGGCGAAAGCGGTGATGATGAAGGGCACCTGGGAAGGAGGCTCCTCCTCGATCTGGCGGTATACCTCATCGGGGGGCACGGTGGCCGGGGGGAGCGTCTGCAACACCCGCGTCGAAGAGGCGCCGCCGTCGTCGGGGACCATCACCGGGATGGCGGGGACCTCCAACTTCTCGCCGCGCAGGGCGGCCAGGAGGTCCTGACGCATCTCCTCGGCGGTCTGATAGCGGGCGGAGGGGTCCTTGCGCAGCGCCTTCATCACCACGGCGTCGAGGCTGGGCGGCACGTCGGGGTTGAGCGATGACGGTGGCGGGGCCTCGGTGGACACGTGCTGGAACGCCACCGACATCGGGCTGTCCCCCATGAATGGCGGGCGCCCGGTGAGCATCTCGTAGAGCACTACTCCCAAGGAGTAGACGTCGCTGCGGGCATCGGCGGAGGCGCCCTGTGCCTGCTCCGGGCTGAAGTAGGTGGCGGTCCCCATCACCGCCCCGGTGCGGGTCAGCTCCTGGCTGTCGTCCCACGCCCGGGCGATGCCGAAGTCGGTGACCTTCACCGTGCCGTCCTTGGCCAACAAGATGTTGCCCGGCTTGACGTCACGATGGACCAGACCGGCCTGGTGGGCGACGGACAGCGCCGCGGCCGTCTCCGAGGCGATCTCGGTAGCGCGACGGGGAAGCAGCGCACCCTCTGACTTGAGGACGTCGCGCAGAGAGCGGCCGTCGACGATCTCCATGACGATGAAGTAGGTCCCCTGCGCCTGGCCCCAGTCGTAGATTCCCACGATGTTCGGGTGGCCCAGGTTGGCCGCAGCCTGTGCCTCACGGCGGAACCGCTTGACGAAAGCCTCGTCCGCCGAGTACTGGGAGTGGAGCATCTTGATCGCCACTCGTCGATTAAGCAGCGAGTCGTGGCCCTCGTAGACATCGGCCATGCCGCCACGAGCCAAGTGGGACGTGGCTTCGTAACGGTCGGTGAGGGTTGAGGGGGTTTCCATGGAAGTGATCAGACGATTGTAGGAATGGGGGCGGGGGAACCCGCGACTACCGGGGCCACCGTTACCTTCCCAGCCAACTCTCGATGAGGCGGGCGGCGATCGGCGCCGCCACCGACCCGCCGGTGGCAGTCTCCCCCGAGACCGGGCTGCCTTCGACGAGCACCGCGATCGCGATCTGCGGATCACCCACCGGGGCGAAGCCGATGAACCACGGGTTGGGGAATCCCCCCTGACCGCTGGCGGTGCCCGTCTTCCCCGCGACCCGCACCCCAGGGACGGCGGCGCCACGCCCGGTGCCCTCGGTGACCACTCGCTCCATCATCTGGGAGAGGACCGCCGCCGTCTCGTCGGACATGGCCCTCATCAGATCGGGTTCGGTGCCGTCCACCGTCTCACCGTTGGCGTCTATCACCCGTTGCATCAGGAACGGGTTGGGCACCATGCCCTCGTTTGCTATTGCCGCGGCCACCATCGCCATATGCAACGGCGCGGCCCTCACATCCCGTTCCCCGATCCCGCTCTGCCCGAGGGCGGCAGGGTCCTCGGCGAGTTCCTCGGTGGGCCAAACGGCGCGGGGCACTTCCCAGGCGAAGTCCAGGTCGCGATTGAAGCCGAGGGCGGCGGCGGTGATCCCGATGTCCACCGCTCCGAGCTGAATGGACAGGTCGGCAAAGATGGTGTTGCAGCTGCGGACGAATGCCTGGAGCAGGGTGGCTGTCTCGCCGTCGTCGCAGGTAGTGCCGTCGAAGTTGGCGATGGTGGCCGTCGAATTGGGGAGCTGGAACTCCACGGGGTCGGCGAACTCACTGGCCGGGGTCACCTGGCCGGTGTCGAGGCCGGCCGCGGCTACGACGGTCTTGAAGGTCGACCCGGGAGCGTATAGCTCCCGGGTGGCCCGGTCGGCCAGCGGGCGCTCGGGGTTCTCGAGGAGGCGAGCCCACTGCTCTGCTGCGTCCAGGGAGTTGAGCACGGCGGGATCGAAGCTCGGCTTGGAGACCGCGGCCAGGATCGCTCCTGTCCGGGGATCCATGGCCACCACCGCCCCCTTGTTGTCCCCCAAAGCCTCGAAGGCGAGTTTCTGCAGCGTGGAGTCGAGCGAGACTTCCACGGTCTTCGGCCGAAGGTCCTCACCGAGGATCACCGCCACCAAATCGCTGATGGTCAGGTCGCGACGGGAGCGGAGCTGGGGGGAGTACTCGGCTTCCAGCCCCGAGGCCCCCACCAGGAACGAGGTGTATCCGACGACGTGAGCGAACGCGGGCCCTTCTTGATACTCCCTGATGAAGTTGCGCGGATCGTTGGGATCGGGGACCGAGCGGGCGAGTACGGTGCCGTCGGCGGCCACGATGAGCCCGCGCTCCTTGCCGCGGTCGGCAAGGGCAGGTCGGGGATTGCGGGGGTCGGTCTTCAACTCGTCGGCGCGCACGACCTGGAACCAGGTGACCGCGAGCAGCAGGGCGCCGAAGCCGGCGAAGAGCACGAGGGCGAGCCTTCGTATCGGGCCGTTCACGTCGCCTCCTCGTGGCTGATCCGCAGTAAGAGCACTGCGAGAAGAAGGTTCCCCACCAGTGCCGAGCCGCCGTAGGACATAAACGGGAGGGTGATCCCGGTGAGGGGCACGATGCGCAGCACCCCGCCCAGGATCAGGAACACCTGGACCCCGAGGATGAGGATGAGGCCGGCCGCGGCCAACTTACGGAAGGTGTCCCTGCTCCTGAAGGCCACGCCCAGCCCGACACTGATGAAGAGGGCGAAGAGGGCCAGCACGGCGACCGTGCCCGCGAAACCCAGCTCCTCGCCCACCGCGGCGAAAATGAAGTCGGTGGCCGCATTCGGAATCAGGTCCGGCCTCCCCAGGCCGGGTCCGGCTCCGGATAGGCTCCCGGTGCCCATGGCGAACAGCCCTTGGGCTATCTGAAAGCCCTCGTTCTCGTAGTACTCGAACGGTGTCAGCCAAGCGACGACACGCCGTTGCACGTGGTCGAACAGGAGGTAGGAGACGAACCCGGCCACCGCGGTGAGGAGGCCGCCTACGGCGAGGTAGCCAGTGGCCCCGGTTGCCGCGTAGAGGAGCAGGACGAAGCCGGCGAAGAGCAACAGGGATATGCCCAGGTCCCGCTGCCAGACGAGGATGACCACGCTGGCGCCCCACCCGATGAGGAGGGGGACGAGCTGACGAGGCTCGGGGAAGCGTATCGGCCCGAGGCGGCGATGGGCCTCCCGCAGGGCCTTCTGATGATCGGCCAAATAGCCGGCGAGGAAGATGACCAGACCCAGCTTGACCAACTCGGCGGGCTGAAACTGGATCTGGGTGATGCCGAGGTCGAGGAGGACCCAGAGCCGCGATCCGTTCTGCTCGAGGCCGCGCAGGGGGAGCTCCCAATCCGAGGGGAGGTTGGGGAGGAGGAGCAAGACGATGGAGACGAGCAGGATGAGGTTGCGGTAACGGCGGAGGATGGAGGTGGTCCCCGAATGGAGCAAGGCGAGGGCAAGGACGGCGAGGGCGGCGCCGATGAGGAGCCACCAGCGCTGCAGGCCGGCGCGCCCGGGGTCGAGCCGGTATATCTCCACGAACCCGATGGCGGTGAGGGCGGCAATCGGGGGGAGGATCAGGGGGGTGGCCGTGGGCGCCCAGCGACGCACCGCCAGGTGAAGCCCGCCGAAGCCGATCACGAACACGAGGAAGGTGAGGCCCGTCTGTGCCCCGAGCCCCGCACCCCCGGCCAGATCAACCAAGGTGACCCCGAAAGCAGCGAGGAATGATGCGGCGATGACCGCCGCCGCTTCCATGTTTCTAGTCACTGACGACTTCGACGACGATCACCGTGATGTTGTCGACCCCGCCCTCCTCATTGGCCGACTCCACCAGCTCCCATACCGCCTCGTCGGGGCTGCCCTCACCGAGTATCTCGGCGATGCGGTCGTCGGGGACCATCTCGGTGAGGCCGTCGGAGCAGAGCAGCAGCCGGTCGCCGCTCTCCAGGTCGATCGAGACCTCGTCGACCTGGATCCCGGGGGTCAGTCCGAGAGTCCTGGTGAGCATGTGCCGCTGGGGATGGGCGGAGGCGTCGTCAGCGGAGATCTGGCCCTGGGCGACATATTCCGCGGCCACTGTGTGGTCCTCGGTGAGCTGGCGGAGCTCCCCCGAGCGGAGCAGATAGGCCCTGCTGTCGCCGACATGCGCGAGCCGGGCCGAGCCTCCCTCCTCCAGGGAGGCCAGGGTCATAGTGGTTCCCATCCCCTCGAGGCCGGGCTCCCTCGCAACCTCTTCGCGGATCGCATTGTTCGCCGCCTTGACCCTGGCAACGGCATCCTTCTCGATGGAAGCGGCGGTGTTCACCGCGAGACGAGAGGCCACCTCCCCGGCGACGTGCCCGCCCATGCCGTCGGCGACGATGAGCACCGCAGCGCCGTCCGACTCGCCCGAGGAGTCGGGGAACACGGTGTCCTCGTTGTTGTCTCGAACTCTCCCTTTGTGGGAGGCGGTCGCCCAGAGATATCTCACCAGGTTCGATCCAGGTCTTCGGAATAGAGGCTCAGCGCCTCACGGTATGCGCCGAGCCCGGGATGACGAGCCTCGTCGTCTCGACCCGCCTGACGCAGCGACATCGCGTCGGCCAATCGAGGGTCTGTGCTCTGGCTCATCGCACTTCCATCACGGTCTTGCCCACCTGAATCGTGTCGCCCCTCCTCAACTGGGTGGGCGCGGTCACGCGGCGGCCGTTCACATAGGTGCCGTTCGTGCTGCCCAGGTCGTGGAGAGTCATCCCGTCCGCCTGCGCCACCAGTCTCATGTGGAATTCGGAAGCGTAGGGATCGTCGAGGACGAGGTCGGCCTCTGACGATCGTCCCAGCACGGTGACGTCGCTGATCTCGGCGTCGAGCCCCTGCTGGTTCTCGGAGCGGACGAAGAGGATGCGGGTCCCCTCTCGTCGCTGGCGACGCACCGAGATGCCGAGATGTGACCCGATGGCCCGCGCTACCTGCCAAACGAACAGATAGACGAGGCCCAGGAAGATGATGCGAAGCAACGCCAGGATCACATCGGGCATCAGGCCTCCAAGAAGCGGTAGTCGTGTCCGGAGAAGCTGATCACCGAGCCATGACCCAGGCGGGTCGGCGCGTAACCGACCTTCTCCCCGTTGACCCGGGTCCCGTTGGAGGATCCCAGGTCCCGGACCCAGGACGACCCCCCCTCCCGCCAGATGAGGGCATGTCGGCGGCTGATGTCGTCGGCGGCGAGCACCAAGTCGGCGTCGGCGTCACGCCCGACAAGCGCCCGGTTCCTACCCACCTGATGGCTCTCCTCCTTTCCCACCAATCGGGCCCATGGGGTGGGTGGCCCCGGTGTCACCTCGACATGGCAGCTGACGGATCCGGGGGGGACCTCGTCGCTGGTGTCGACGACGACCGCGACGGGGCCTTCGAGACGCAGTCCCTCGTCGGCGGCGTAACTGCTGAGCTCGTCGGCGAGGGATGCCTCGAGGGCGTCGGGATGAACCTTCAAGTCTTTCGGGTTGACGACCACGGTGAACGAGTTGGCGGTCGCCGGACCGGTGGGGTGGTCGAATCGGGCGAAGTCCGCCTCACGGGCCAGTTTCCCGGCCAGCTCGGCCGGGTGCAGCGACCCGGAGAAGACCCGGCCGGCGACCCCGTCGAGCAGACGCTCCAGACGACGCTCGAGGCTTCTGACGATGTTCACGGACGCTGAGGTTAAGGGTCCTCGGGGGGCATGCGCATCCCGCGGACTACCGCAACCCGGGTGGGTTGTTTACGATTTCCCACCCCAAGAGGGCGAGTGGCGGAATTGGCAGACGCGCAGGATTCAGGTTCCTGTGATCGCAAGATCGTGGGGGTTCAACTCCCCCCTCGCCCACGGTGATATTCGATCCACCGGCCACCCCCCGACGAAGGACGGTTTTCCGCGTCCTCTGGCCGATCCTCATCGTGGTCGCGGCTGTCCTCGCCGTGATCGCATCCTCGGCTGGTGAGGAGACCCGCGCCGAGCTCGAGTACCTGTCACAGATGCGGGCCCAGGCGGCCGAGCTGTCCAAGGACGGCGACACCCTCCGTGGTGTGGTCTCCCGGCTCCATCGAATCGATCGTCTCGAGCTGGTCACCGCCGTCGACGGCATCAGGGAAGATCTCCAGACCGGTCTCGAGTTCGTAGAGCAGGTTCCTCCCACCGAGGACCTGCTTGCGGTGCGTGCACTCTTTCGGGAGGCACTCAAGTCCTGGGAGAAGGGGATGGTGGAGTTCGCCTCGGCCGTGCTGACCTCGGCTGACGATCCCGAGAACCTCACCGTCATCGATGTCATGGCCGACGCCCTGGCCGAGCTGAGGGCGGGGGACGGCATCTATTCCGACCTGCAGATCCAATACGAGGCATTCGAGGGAGGGTCGGAGCCGGTTTCCTTACTGCCCTCGGTGGTGATGATGCCCGCCCAAGGCGCAATCGTCAGCCTTTCCGCCGCGTACATCGACCTCGCCCGCAATCCGAACAATGGGCTCGCCCTTCGCCCGGGCCTGTCCCTCAGCCAGGTGATCGCCGACCCGGAGTGGCAGGTCGACCCCGACGACCAGGCGGTGGTGCCCGCCACCGACAACATCACCTTCTCGGCAGTGGTCACCAACATCGGCAATCAGGCCAGCAGACCCGAGACCGTGGTCCTCACCCTCGTCGGCGGTCCCGAGCAGATCAACCGCGAGTCCGAGATCGGACCCCTCAACCCCGGCTCGCAGGTGACGTTGGCATTCGACGAGATCCCCGTGGAACCAGGCACGACCTATCAGGTGGCGGTGAACATCGTGGCCACCGGGGACGACATCGATCTCGAGGACAACGAGATCCGGGTCCAATTCGTGGTCAACGAGGGCTGAGCCGGCGCCGTTACCATCTGCCGTTCCCATGCTCGATCCCAAACTGCTCCGCGAGGACCCCGATGCGATCCGGGAGTCGCTGCGTCGCCGCGGGTCGAAGCTCGACCTCGACCCCCTTATCGAGCTCGACCGTGAGTATCGCCAGGCTCTCCAAGAGGCCGAGGAGTTGCGGGCACGGCAGAAGGAGGCAGGCCGCGAGATAGCCACGCTGCAGGGCAAGGCAAAGGAGGAGGCGATTGCCTCGGTGTCCGACCTCGCCTCCGAGGTGAAGAACGCCGCATCGGAGGCCGAGGAGCTCGCCGAGCGGTTCCGGTTGGCTTGGCTGGAGGTGCCCAATCTGGTGGCCGAGGACGCCGCCGACGGGTTTACGGAGGAGGACTATGTCGAGGTGAAGCGGGTGGGCGACTCCGGCACCGAGGGCACCGATCACGCAACTCTCGGCGAGAAGCTGGGCATCATCGACACGGAGCGGGCCGCCAAGGTCTCCGGCTCCCGCTTCGGGTATCTAAAGGGCAGGGGGGCCCTTCTCGAGTTTGCTCTGGTGAGATGGACAATTGATCGCCTGGTCGCGGAGGGCTTCACCCCCATGATCCCGCCCGTCCTGGTACGCGAGCACGCCTTGGAGGGGACCGGGTTCTTCCCCGAGGCCAGGGAGCAGGTCTACGAGATCCCCAGAGACGAGCTCTACTTGGTGGGGACCTCCGAGGTGTCACTGGCCGCCTATCACGGCGACGAGATCTTCGATGAGGGCGAGCTCCCGGTGCGTTATGCCGGGTTCTCCACCTGCTTCCGCCGCGAGGCGGGGACCTATGGGAAGGACACCTCGGGGATCTTCCGGGTCCACCAGTTCGACAAGGTCGAGATGTTCGTCTTCACCACCCCGGACGTCTCGGCAGCAGAGCACGAGAGGCTGCTGGCGGTGGAGGAGTCGCTGGTCCAGGAGCTCGAAGTGCCTTACCGGGTAGTCAACGTCGCGGCCGGAGATCTCGGGGCCTCGGCGGTAAAGAAGTACGACATCGAAGCCTGGTTCCCTGGAGAGCAGGCCTTCAGGGAGATCACCTCCTGTTCCAACACCACCGACTACCAGGCCCGTCGTCTTCGGGTGCGCTTCCGTGACGGCGACGCCAACACCATCGCTCACACACTGAACGGCACGGCGTGCGCAGTGGGGCGGACCATCCTCGCCATTCTGGAGAACCATCAGCAGCATGACGGCTCGGTGGCCATCCCCGAGGCGCTACGCAGCTACACCGGGTTCGACTCGATCGAGCCGTGAGCGAGGCCTCCGATCCGGTATTCGCCCGGATCGCCTCCCGCTACGACCTGATCAACCGGATCCTCTCCCTGGGCAGGGAGCGGAGCTGGAGGCGCCGGGGGGTGGAAATGCTCCCCACCGGCACAGTGCTCGATCTGGGGTGTGGCACCGGTGACACCGACTTCGGGGACAGGGAGGTGGTCGGTCTCGACCCCGTCCTCGAGATGCTCGCCCTCAGCCCGGTGGAGACGCGGGTGGTCGGTGTCGGGGAGGCCCTGCCCTTTGCTGATGGGGTGTTCGACGGAGTGTTCAGCGGATACGTGATGCGCAACCTCACCTCGGTGGACCACACCCTCGAAGAGGTCCATCGGGTGCTTCGCCCCGGAGGCGTGTTCGTGATCGTCGATCTGGGCCGGCCGAGGAACTTCTTGCTCCGGCTGCTTCATCGGCTGGGCACCGCCGTCGTCCTCCCCCTGGTGGGGCTGATCTTCGCCGGTTCGCCCCGGGAGTACTGGTACCTGCACCGCAGCCTGGACTCCCTTCCCCCGCCCGAGATCCTCTACCGGGGGCAGATCCTTCGGCTCGAGGAGACGTGGCGCTCCGGTCTCTTCGGGTTCGTCTACGGCGCCCGGCTGCGGAAGGGGTGATCGTGACCCCGCCGTCGAGACACGATGGGCGCCGTCGACGCCGGTCGCCGGCTCGAGCCAGGTGACCCCGCTCACCCGGAGCGGGCCACTTAGGGCTGCTTCCTTCCGGACCTGACCCGGTTCGTGGTGCTCCGCCGAGCGGGACCCGACCGTCAGCGCCGCGTGCCGGCATCCGGGCTTGGATGCCCCGGCGCGTCGCGCCCCTCGGGCGGGGAATTCGGTCCCGCATGAAGAGGATTTCGGGTACAGGGCACCCCTAACGCCCCACCTACACGATCACGATCAGGGTACTCCAGCCCGTTCTGTGAGTGGAAACTGCTTTATAGCTCGCAATTCCCCTCACAGAACGGCTACCGACACCGGGTGAGCCGGTGTTAGCGTACTTTCGTTCATGACCGTTAGGCGCTTTGGTCCTTACTTCCCGCGGGTCTTCACCGCGGCGCTGCTCGAGGAGATGGCGTTTGCCTTGTTCATCCACTTTCCGGGCTATCTGAGCGATTTGGGGGCGACCGAAGGGCTGATCGGGCTCCTCTATGCGGCGTCGGCGATCATTGGGCTCTCCCTCCGCCCCGCCTTGGGAAAGATCCTCGACCGGACCCACCGTCGTTCGGTGATCCTGGCCACCGGGGCGCTCAATGCCACCGCGATCGTGCTCCTGGTCACCACCTCGCTCTGGGGGCCCTGGCTGTGGACGCTCTTCCTGGTGCAGCGGATCATGCAGCTCGCCCTGTTCACCACGATGCTCACCTACGGCGCCGACTCGATCCCGGCGGAGACCCGGACCCAGGGCCTGGCCATCTTCGGGCTTTCCGGCCTCATCCCGATCGGAGTGTCGGGATACCTGGGGGACGTGGTCATCGCCTCGTTCGGCTTCGAAGGGATGTTCTGGCTCGCCGCCACCCTGAGCGCCCTCTCGTTCACCGTGGTCTGGACCCTCCCGGTCCTCCCGGTGCGGGGGGGCAGGCCGCGACGCAGTTTCTGGGCGGCCATGGCCCAGACCGACCTGCTCCCGCTCTGGTTCGCCACGCTCCTCTTTTCGCTAGGGCTGGAGACCCTGTTCACCTTCACCCGGACCTACGTCGACGCCAGACAGGTAGGGAGTGCCGGTGCCTTCTTCGGTGTCTACGGGATCGTCGCCGCCGCTACCCGCATCCTCGGCGGGCGATTCTACGACCGCATCCCACATCGCCCCCTGCTTGTCTCGTCGATCGCCGTCTATGGCGTAGGGCTCGGGATCATGGCCCTTGCCGGCAGCACCGGGGCCCTCCTCCTCGCCGGGCTGGCCACTGGTTCGGCGCACGGTGCCGCCTTCCCCCTCCTCTCCAGCGAGGTGGTGAACCGGGCCCGCGTCTCGGAGCGGGGCTTGGCGATGTCCTTCTTCACCTCGATCTTCGACCTGGCGCTGCTCTTCGGCGCTCCCGCGGTGGGATTCATAATCGAGGGCTTCGACTACCTGGTCGCCTTCTCGATGACGGGCCTCACCCTGATGGGCGGGGCGGTGGTCTACGGCTTCTGGGACCGGAGGCTGGTGGAGTCCTCACGGCCGCTTGTCCGCGAAGAAGTCCTCGAGTAATCGTCTCGACTCTTCGGCGAGCACCCCGTCCAGCATCTCCACCCGGTGGTTGAGCCGTCGGTCCTGGGGGATGTTGTACAGCGACCAGGCCGCCCCAGCCCTGGGATCGGCGGCCCCGTAGACGAGACGGTCGAGCCGGGCCCACACCGTGGCACCGGCGCACATGGGACAGGGCTCGAGAGTGACCACCAGGGTGTGTCCGGTGAGCCTCCAATCCCCGATCTCCCGTGCCCGGGCCGAAATGACCAGGATTTCGGCATGAGCGGTTGGGTCGCGCAGTTGCTCCCGCCGGTTGCGGTCGGTGGCCACGACCTCGCCGGAGGCATCGAGGAGGACCGCACCCACCGGCACGTCCCCCGCTCGCGCCGCCTCCTCGGCAGCTGCCAGGGCCAGCCGCATCGGGTGGGAATACTCGGAAGCTGAAATGGGCTCAGGCACAGGGTGGGCATTATCCTTTACCTTCCGCCCGGTCGGGCGGGCATTCCGGAGGGATCGCATAGTCCGGTCTAGTGCGCGGCACTGGAAATGCCGTTGGGGGTTTGCGCCCCCTCGTGGGTTCAAATCCCACTCCCTCCGCGTTCACAAGTCAATCTCGGAGGGGTCGCATAGTCCGGTCTAGTGCGCGGCACTCGAAATGCCGTAGGGG
>CAZAHX010000036.1:0-11762 GCA_964485005.1 uncultured Acidimicrobiaceae bacterium
AGTGATCGTTCCCGGGAAGTTCATGTGATGCTCGGAGAGGCCGTAGTCGATCCGGGGACAAAGCACCGCGAGATCGCCGAGATCAGCGGCAATCCGCTCAGCCAGGGCCTCACCGACGGCGATGTCGGTCTGCAGAGCCATGTGCGGACCATGCTGCTCGATACTTCCCGTGGGGACGATCGCCAATTGCGCGCTCGACAACGCCGCCTCGGCCTGGCGCCAGGTCATCTCAGCGAGACGATTCACTCGGCCACCCCCAGATCCTCGGCGAGCGCTCCGGCTGCGTCGATGAGAGCTTCGGCGACCTCCCCGACCTCCTCCAACAACATGCGAACGGCTGGAGCGCTGAGACTCAGTGCCGCAGGTGTGGCGGTCCCCGGGATGGGCACGGCGACACAGCGCCCGTCTTCTTCGTTCTCGCGGTTGTCGAGGGCATAGCCCCGTTTCCGGATCACCTCCAATTCCCCGAGCAGCCCCTCGACATCGGTGATGGTGTGCGGGGTGCGCTTCGGCATTCCCTCGGTCTCCAGGATCTCCATCACCCTCACTTCGCCCAGCGTGGAGGCGATGGCCTTGCCCAGCGCCGAAGAGTGGATCGGGTCTCGGTCACCGGGCCGGGCGGCGAAACGCATGGCGCGCTGGCTCTCCACGATCTCCAGATAGGTGATCCGATTCCCGTCGAGCACCGCCAAATTGATCGTCTCCTGGAATCGGTCCCGGAGCTTCTCCAAGTACGGCTTGGCCCGTGCCGCGAGGATCTGCCGATAGCGGGGGTGGGAGAGGAGCAGAGCAAGCCCGAACCGGTAGATACCGGTGTCGGGGTCCTGCTCCACGTAGCCCCGAGAGTCCAGGGTTGCCAGATATCGAAACACCGAGCTCTTGGGCAGATCGACCGAGGCGGCGATCTCGGACAGCGAAGCACCCTCAGGTGAGTCCTTGAGCAGGTCGAGGATGTCGAGGACCCGGGCCGCCGCTCGCACCACGTAGCGGCTCTCCCGTTCCTCGGTTCTTTGCGTCTGGTTCATCTGATAAAAACCTGACTTTGTCCAGCGGAACGAGCGTAACCACGAGCTTTTTGGCCAGTCAAGGTCGCTCCAGACTGACCGGCTCGCCTTTTTCGGCGGCTTCTTCCATGGCAAGACTTGCACGAACCGCCTCGGCCCCGTCGTCTGCGGTGCAGATGGGGTCGGCTTCCCCACGGACGCAGCGAATGAAGTGATCCACCTCGTTTGCCAAGGCTCCGCCATAACGGCCGTGGACTATCGGTGAGAAGTAGGTGTCCTCCACGATGAGACCCTCTTCCCCCACCATGACCAGCCCCACGTCGCCCTGGTCGACCCGCAGCACTCCCCTCTCGCCGAGCACCGCGAAACCGCTCCTTCCCCAGCCGGCGGTCCCGTCGGGAAGGCACCACCCCAGCATCGCCGTCCCGTGGGCGCCGGAATGGAACTTGAGCACCGCCGAGTACAGATCGTGGATATCGAAACCCTGCCTCTCCAGGATCCCGTTGCTGCGTTCGGCGAAGATCCGACTGACGTCTCCGGCGTACCAACGGGCCAGATCGAATTCGTGGACCCCGTAATAGAGAGGGATGGTCGTCCGCCCGTTCAGCACCCTCTGGTCGCCGACCACCCCGATGCGTTCCGACCGGATCGCCTGCACCGCCCCGATCCTTCCCTCTTCGACGGCCCGGCGCATGGCGGCGTAACGAGGCTCGAACCGCAGTATGTGACCGGTGAGCACCGGCACCCCCCTCGACCGCGCCTCGTCGCGGATGCGCTCGGCGTCCTCCACCGTGTGAGCGAGGGGCTTGTCAACTGCCGTCACCTTGCCGGCCTGGATGGCGGCCAGGGCCGGATCGACATGGGCGTGCTCCGGTGTGACCACCACCACCCCGGTGACTTCGGGATGCGCTGCCGCCTCCGCGGCGTCGCCCACATAGGCGGCGCCGTAGCGGTCGGCCAGCTCCCGGCCCAGATCCTCTTTGAGATCGCTCACCACCCGAAGCTCGGCGCCGGCGTGCTCGGCGATGGCCCGCGCCCAGCGCCCCCCCATGAACCCCAATCCGATCACGGCGATGGGGACCGGCGCCGTCATGGGGCCCTCTGACCGCCCGCTATGCTCTGGGTTTGATCTAGTAAAGACATGGTTTCATTCTGTGGAATGGTGAGGTAAGCATGCGTATCGGGATCGTGGGTCTCCGGCACGAGTCCAACACCTTCCTGTCCACACCCACCGACCTCCGGCTCTGGGAGCGATCGAGTGGGAATGAGGTCCGAGAGCGATGGGGGGGCACCCACAACGAGATGGGCGGTTTTCTCGCGGGTCTGGAAGCCGAAGGCGCCACCGCGGTCCCGGTGTACTCCGCCCTGGCCACACCGGCGGGCACGATCACTGCAGGCGCCTTCGAGACCCTCAGCAATGAGCTCTTCTCCGAGCTGGAGAGGCATGCGCCTTACGACGGCATCCTGGCTGCGGCGCACGGCGCGGCTGTCAGTGAGATGCACCATGACGCCGACGCCTACTGGCTGGGGAGACTCCGGGAGGCGGTTGGCCCGAGTACACCCATCGTCTGCACGGTCGACGCCCACGCCAACCTGTCCCAGGAGATGCTCGACGCCACCGATGCGCTGATCTCCTATCGCAGCAACCCCCATCTGGACACCCACGACCGTGGTCTCGAGGCCGCCAGGCTCATCGCCCGCGCCGTCCGTGGTGAGGTGCGCCCCACCCAGGTGGGTGCGTTTCCCCCCGTGGCGATCAACATCCTGCAGCAGGGAACCACGGTCGAGCCCTGCCTCCCCCTCTACGAGTTGGCCGAGGAGCTGAGGAGACAGGACGGAGTCCTCAGTGTGAGCATCTGCCTCGGGTTCCCCTACGCCGACGTTCCCGAGATGGGGACCAGCTTCAATGTCGTCGCCGACGGAGACCCCGGTCTGGCGGCGCGCACCGCCGGCACCTTGGCGGGCCATCTCGTCGCCCGGCGACATGACTTCGTCCCCGAGCTGATCTCCCCGAAAGAAGCTGTGGAAGTGGCGGCGAGCTCTCCGGGCCCCGTGTGTCTCCTCGATATGGGGGACAACGTGGGCGGTGGGTCGGCCGGCGACGGAACGACCCTGGCGTCCGTGGTCCACGAGCGGGGAGGCCCGAAGACCTTCGTCGCTCTCTTCGACCCCCGAGGTGTCGCCGCGGCGCGTGAGGCAGGGGCAGGGAACTCCATCGAGCTCGAGGTAGGGGCCAAGACCGACGATCTCCACGGCGACCCTCTTCACATCCGGGCCACGGTCCGCAGCCTCCACGACGGTCGATGGGAAGAGCGCGAGGTCCGCCACGGGGGCAACCCCCGATTCGACATGGGGGAGACTGCCATCCTCGACACCGACCAGGGACTCACCGTCCAGCTCACCTCGAAGCGGGTGGCCCCCTTCAGCTTGGGCCAGATAACCAGCTGCGGGCTCGACCCGACCGAGTTCCAGATCCTGGTCGCCAAAGGGGTCCACGCCCCGGTCCCCGCCTACCAGCCGGTGTGCCCCACCATCATCCGGGTCAACACCCCAGGCTCCACCTCCGCCGACATGCTCAGCCTTCCCTTCCGACACCGGCGCAGACCGCTCTTCCCCTTCGAGGAGGTCCTCTAGGGGAGTCATCCTCCCGCCTCGGCCTCGTCTGCGGCCACCGCCCACGCCTCCTCTCCGGCGAGCGCAAAGTGACAGGCGGCATGCCGGCCGGGCAGCCACTCGTCGAGACCCGGGATCGTCACCGAGCAGACCGCCTGGGCGATGGGGCAGCGCGGATGGAACTTGCAGCCCGGGGGCGGGTCCCCGGGATCGGGAGGCTCTCCTGCCAGCCGGATACGCTCCCGCTTCACCTCATGCACAGAAGGGGCGGCCGACATCAGCGCCCGGGTATAGGGATGCAAAGGCCGCTCGTAGAGCTCCTTCGCGGAGGCGAACTCCACGATCTCACCCAGGTACATGACAGCGATCCGGTGGCTCATGTACTTGACGACCCCCAAATCGTGGGACACGAAGAGGTAAGCAAGCCGATGCCGACTTTGGAGATCCTTGAGCAGATTCAGGATCTGGGCCTGCACCGACACGTCGAGGGAAGAGACCGCCTCATCGGCCACGATGAGAGACGGCTGGACCGCCAGCGCCCGGGCGATGCCGACCCGCTGACGCTGGCCACCGCTCAGCTCGTGTGGGTATTTGTCGGCATCGTCCGGCTTGAGCCCTACATCGGAGAGCAGCTCGCCTACCCGTCTCCGCACCGCCGGCCCCCGCTCCAGGTCGTGGATCTCCAAAGGATCTCCCACGATCGATCCCACCTTCATTCGAGGCGGCAAAGACGAGTACGGGTCCTGGAAGACGATCTGAGCCCGACGCCGCAACTCCCGGACCCGCCCGGCGTCGAGCCGCTCCCCGGCGAAGTAGACCTCTCCGGCGGTCGGTTCCTCCAGAAACAGGATGGTGCGAGCCAGCGTCGACTTGCCGCAGCCGCTTTCGCCCACGAGCCCGAGCGTCTCCCCTTCCTCGATGCTGAAGCTCACCCCGTCCACCGCCCGGACCGTCTTATTGGCTCCGAGGAATCCCCGACGGCGCACGTAGTGCTTGGCCAGGCCGCGGACTTCGAGGAGCGGGGAGGTCATCGCACGGCCACCTTGCCGGCCGGGACCGAGTCGAGATGGCAGGCCGCCAGCCGACCTTCACCCACCGTCTCTAGCGGGGGGTTGACCTCCACGCACACCTCCATCACATAGGGGCAGCGTGGGGCGAACGGACAGCCAACGGGCACCCGGGTGGGGTCGGGGAGCTCCCCGCTGATCACGGGAAGACGCTCTGCGGGATCGATGTCGCCTCGTGGCACCGACTCCAACAGGGCCTGTGTGTAGGGGTGCTCCGGGGAGCTGATCACTGCCTCCACCGGGCCCCGCTCGGCCACCTGCCCGGCATAAAGGACCACGATGTCGTCGGCGTACTCGCGCACCAGTGCGATGTCGTGGGTGATGAAGATCAAAGCCGTCTGGTGCTGGCGGGTGACCTCGCGGAGCTGCTCGAGCACCTGAGCCTGTGTGGTGACATCGAGTGCAGTGGTGGGCTCGTCGGCAATGAGGAGGTCGGGCCGGGCGAGCATGGCCATAGCGATCATGACCCGTTGGTTCATCCCCCCACTGAGCTGGAACGGATATTGGGAGAGGACGAAGTCGGGGTCGCCGATGCCCACGTCCAGGAGGGCCGCTGCCGACATCTCCCTGGCCTCCTCCGAGTCGACGCGCTGATGGGCGCGCATCGTCTCGACCATCTGTGAGCCGATGCTGAGCACCGGATTCAGCGATGCCGCCGGGTTCTGGAAGATCATCCCGATTTTGCGGCCTCGCAGCCCAGCCATCTCCCGATCACCGATCCGGGTCAGATCCCGCCCCTCGAAGAGGATCTGGCCCCCGGTGACCCGCCCCGGCGAGTCGAGCAATTGGATGATCGAGAGGGCGGTGACCGACTTGCCCGAGCCGCTCTCCCCGACAATTCCGAGGGTCTCTTCCCGGTCGACGTCGAAGCTCACGGAGCGGACCGCCCTCACCGTGACATCCTGGAGTGGGAACTCCACACTCAGATCCCTGACGGAGAGAAGAGTTGCTGGAGCCGGCTGGCCCTGCGTGGCCGACAGGTCATTGGCGACGACGCTGGGCGGGGCGGGGGTTCTTTGAGGCCGACGTCGGAAGATGCCCTTCTTCAACTTGGGGTCGAGGACGTCGGCGGCCCCGTCTGCGGTGAGATTTATGGCGAGGACCGTCACCATGATCGCCAGCCCGGGGAGTATCGACAGCCAAGGGGAGATGATCATGTTCCGCCGGCCTTCGGCCAGGATCAACCCCCAGGAAGGGGTGGGAGGAGTCAGTCCCAGACCGAGGAAGCTGAGCGTCGACTCGACGAGGATCACGAACCCGATGTCGATCATGGCGATCACCAGCACCACCTGCCACACCGCGGGGAGGACATACTTGGTCATCAGCCGATAGCGACCGGCGCCGATCGCCCGAGCGGCGGTGATGTAGTCCTTGTCCCGCTCCGCCAGCACGCGGGACCGAACCACGCGGGCGTAGAGGATCCAGCCCGGGATGCCAAGTACCAGGATGAGATGCAATGCACTCCGATCGGGGAGCACTCCGAGCACGATGATCGCCAGCAGAATGAAGGGGAACGCCAGCTGCATGTCCCCGACACGCATCAGCAATGCATCCAGCCAACCCCTGGAGAACCCGGCGGCGATGCCGGCCACCAGACCAAGGATGGAGGCGATCAGCACCGCGGACAACGCGATCACCAGGGAGTTCCTCGCCCCGTAGATGAGCCGGGAGGCGGTGTCCCGACCGAGGGTGTCGGTGCCGAGGGGATGGTCCATCGAGCCGCCCTCCGCCCAGAAAGGTGGGGCCAGGCTGACGGAGAGATCCTGGCTTATCGGGTCGTGAGGAGCCAGCAATGGGGCAAACACCGCCACGAAGACGATCAGGACCAGAAGCACGGCTCCGGCCAGGAAGGTCTTGCGACGCAGCAGACGCCGCAGCGTCCGGGTGCGAGCCGACGGCCCGACCTCCGCCTCTGCCACGACGGCATCGCCGACAGTGCGGTCGGTCACCTCATACCCAGCCGGATCCTGGGGTCGAGCGCCGCGTAGACCAGATCGACCACGAAATTGACCAGCACGAAGGCCACCGCGGCCACCAGCACGCCGCCCTGGATGACCGGGAAGTTCCGGCCCGCCACCGCATCGAGGGTGAGCTTGCCGATCCCCGGCCAGTTGAAGATGAACTCGACCACATAGGCACCGGCCAGAATCAGGCCCGCCTGCAAGCCGACCAGAGTCACCAGCGGGAGAGAGGCCACCTTGAGACCGTGAACCAGGACGACCCGCCTCTCTGAGATTCCACGCGCCCGGGCCGCCCGGACATGGTCGTCACCCAGGGTGTCCAGAAACGACTGACGGATGGTGCGGATCAAGACAGGCGTCAGGGCGACTACCAGCGTCGCTACCGGCAGCACAAAGCTCCTCGGTCCTTCCATGTCAACCGCAGGGAACCAGGCCAGCTGCACCGCGAAGAACAGGACCAGCACGATGGCCAGCCAAAAGCTGGGTGTGGCCAAGGCCAACGAGACATACACCAGCACCGCCCGGTCCAGAAGGCCATTGGGCCGGAGCGCGGCGGCGATCCCGAGGACGAGAGCAAGCGTGGAGGAGACCACGATGGTGACCGCAGCGAGGGCGGCCGTGTTGGGAAGGGTGTCGAGGACCTCCTCCATGACCGGCTGCCCACCATGAAAAGACGTACCCAGATCGCCCTGAGCCAACCCGACCAGGTATTCGCCGTACTGGATCATCAGGGGCTGGTCGGTCCCCAACCGCTCCCTGGTGAGCTGCACAATCTCGTCCTGCTCACCCGGGGGGTGCATCAATCGGGCGGGGTCGCCCGTGGCGAAGCGGAGGATGAAGAAGACCAGGGTCACCACCCCCAGCACCACCACAACCATCTGAGCAGTGCGACGAAGAGTGAACCTGAGCATGTGCTACGCCTTCCGTGGCCCGGGAGCCGAGGGTCCGACGTGGACTACTGCTCGGCTCCCTGCGGTCACGTCATGAAGGGCAGTGTATGGGTCTTGATCACTCGCTGAGCCGGGCAGGATAGAACAAGGTCTGGAAGTTGGGACGCACTTCCAGGCCCTCGAGACTGGCACTGTGGGCGATGGAGAAGTCGCTGTTGTAGAGCGGGATGTGCCAGAGCTGGTCCCAGAGGTGGGCCTGCGTCTCGACGGTCACCTGCTCCCGCTCAGCCGGGTCGGTGGTGGTGGCCACCGACGCGATCAGCTCATCCAGCTCTTCGTCCCCGAAAAACCAAGCGAAGCTGGAGTTGAAGACCCGGGCATGAGCAGTGGGGTCGCCGTTGCTGCTCCAACTCAGGTGGTACACGTCACCGGTGCCGTCCTCGGAGAAGATGTCGTCGATCATCCCTCCCAGGTCGCTGGTGACCACCCGTGGCTTCAATCCCACCTCCTGCATGTTGGCCACGATCGCCGAGACCACCTCTTCTGCTCGAGGCAAGAAGCCGCTGGCCACCCAGAGCTCGAACTCGGGTCCGCCGTCGGCGATCCCGCCCTCCTCGAGCAGAGCCGCCGCCCGTTCCACGTCCCGCGTGAACGCGGGCTCACCCGGCGTGTGATAAAGCGTCTCAGTTGGCAGGAAGCTGGTCGCCACCGCGCTCTCCCCTTGGACCAGACTGGTCACCAGGGCTTCCCGGTCGATCGACCACATCACGGCCTCACGGAACTCGGGGCTCTCCTCCCAGAGCGGGAACCGGCCAGGTGCCACCCAGAGATTGACGCTCTCGATCCCGGTGACCGACGACAGGACGAAATCGGGGCTGCCCTCCACCACCTGCAGATGCTGGGGCGGCACCCGATCGATGGCGTGGGCCTGTCCGGCGAGAAGGGCGCTGAGCCGGGTGTCCGGGTCCTGGACGAACTCCCAGACCAACTCTTCGATCTGCGGAGCCCCCTGCCAATAATCTGCGTTGGCCTCCATCACCTTGCGGGTCGGGTCGTTGGTGACCAGCTTGAAGGGGCCGGTCCCGTTGGGCTGGCTCTTGATGCCCTCGGGGTTGTTGGCCAGGTCCTCCGCCGAAACGATGATCGTGTTGCGTAGCTGGGCGAAGAGGGCGGCGAATGGGGTCTCGCTCTGCAGCCTCACCGTGAGTGGGTCGACCACCTCGACCGTGGTCGGGATCCAGTTGCCCGCTTGCAGCGATGGCGTGTCGGTGGCGCCGGATGACAGCTCGATCGACGCTTTCACGTCCTCGCCGTCGAAGGTCGACCCGTCATGGAAGGTGACTCCTTCCCTGAGCGTGAACTCCCAGGTGCGCTCGTCGACCTGGGTCCACTCGGTGGCCAGCATCGGGGTCGGGTTGGAGAGATCGCCACCGGGGAAGTCGATGAGATAGTCGAAGATCTGCGCCTCGATCCTTCCCTGACTCTGGGCGGTGTGCTGGTAGGGATCCCAGTCGGCCCAGAAGTTCTCGGCAATCAGAAAGCGGACGCTGCCCCCGGCGCTGGGGGGAGCGGTGGTGTCGGTGGGGGCGGCTGTGGTGTCGGTGGGGGCGGTGGTCCCCGGTGCCGCCTCGGTGGTAGTGGTGTCGGCGGTCTCGGGCGTGCAGGCCCAAGCCGTCAATGCCAGTACCAAGAGGATGAAGGTCAGTTTCCGCGGGAGCCCCATGGTTGCCCTCCTTATTGGTTTTTACTGAATGAAAAAGGCGACTCGCCCAGTGGCATGAATGTATCAATTAGCCAAGAGAGCGTCAACCGGCGCCCACCGCCTGTTCAGCGGGGCCCGCCGAGGCGGGCGTCGTAGACCAGGGTCTTGATCTGGGACATCTCCATGATGGTGTACTTCCCGCCGAGACGGCCCACTCCGCTCTTCTTCCCGGTGTATCCGCCGAAGGCGGTGTGGGGCTGCCAGTAGGTGGGCACGTCGTTGAGGTTCACGATCCCGGCCTCGAGACGCTCCCCGGCGTAAGCGGCGAGTTGCGGATCGGAGGTGAACACACCCGCCACCAGACCCAGTTCATTGTCGTTGGCGAGGCTGATCGCTTCATCGACTTCGGAGAAAGTGGTGATGGAGGCGACCGGGCCGAAGGTCTCCTCGCGGAAGATCTGCATCGTCGATCCGACACCGTCCACCACTGTGGGCCGGTAGTAGAGAGGGGTGGGACGGTCGTCGGCCCTCGACCCCCCGACGAGGATGGTGGCCCCGGCATCGGCGGCATCGGCGAGATGACGATCGACCTTGGCCGCGGTGTGCTCGTTGTTGAGCGGGCCCATGGTGGTCTCCGGATCCATGGAGGGGCCCAATTTGACTGCTTCCGCCCCCTTCACCAGGCCCTCGACCACCCGGTCGTGAAGGCTCTCGTGGACGATGATGCGCTCCGTCGAGTCACAGATCTGCCCGGCGTTGGCAAAACAACCGGTGATCATGCGCTGGATGGCGAGGTCGAGGTCGGCGTCGGCGAAGACGATGGCAGGGCAGTTGCCCCCCAGCTCCAGAAGGACCGGCTTGGCCCCCGCTGTCCGAGCGATGCGATCGCCGGTCTGTGGGCTCCCGGTCGCTCCCACTGCATCGACCCCGGGATGGGAAACGATCGCTTCTCCCACCGTGGGCCCGTCTCCGGTGACCACATTGATGGCGCCCGGGGGCGCCCCGGCATCGTCGATTGCCCTCGCCAGGTGCAATGCGGTGAGCGGGGTCAACTCGGAAGGCTTCCAAACGATGGCGTTGCCCGCGGCCAGCCCGGCACACAAGTACTCGGTGGGGATGGTGGCCGGGAAGTTCCATGGGGTGATCACCCCGTAGACGCCGCGGGGCTGGCGGATGGTGAAGATGCGCTTGTTGGGGTCGCTGGACGGAATTACCTCCCCCTCGAGCCGCTTGATGATCTCGGCGGCGTCGCGCCACATCTCCACAGCGACCTCCACCTCCCCCATCGCCTCGGAGTGGAATGGCTTGCCCTGCTCCTGGGCCAGGTCTCGGGCGATCTCTTCTTTGCGATCGCTGATGAGATCGGCCACCGCGTGAAGAAGCTCGCTTCGCTGATAAGGACCCATGGCCGCCATCTCGTGACGAGCCCCCCGCGCTGCCTCCACCGCCCGGTCGACGTCCCCGGTGGTTCCCATGGGGACCTCCGCCAAAAGCTCCCCGGTGGCCGGGCTGTGAATCGGGATGTATTCCGTGCCGGTTCCCTCGACCCACTTGCCTCCGATGAGCATCTGCTTGCGGTCGGCCACCCTTCCGTCTCCTTTTCACCTAATGAACTACCGCGCCCGGACAATGATACCGAGGTCGCGAAGACCCTCCCGAGGGACCGCCATCTGGGCACCGTGCTCCATGACAAACGCCGGTTGGCGTTTTCTGAATCATCCGCGATGGGCCGCGAGAATGGATGGTGGATGACCAAGTTCGTAGCACTTCTCCGTGGCATCGCGCCGATGAACCCGAACATGCGTAACGAGAAGCTGCGCGGAGTCTGTGAGTCCCTTGGCCTGAAGCAGGTCAAAACCGTGATCTCTAGCGGCAACGTCGTGTTCGAGACCGAGTCGGCGAACCCGTCCGAGCTCGAGGCGACCCTGGAGGCGGCTTGGCAGAGTGAGCTGGGACTCGAGAGCACCACGGTCGTCCGGAGCCATCGGCAGCTCGAGGATCTAACCGAGTTGAACCCGTTTGGGAGTCTCGAGCACGGTAAGGAGTCCTATCTGCTGGCCACCTTCTCCAAGGCCCCCTTGGCGGTCGACTTCGATTTGCCCTACCAACCCCCAGAAGAGGAATTCTCGATCGTCGCTGCCACCGATCGTGAGCTGTTCACCGTCAGCGACGCGACCAGCGCCAGCACCCCGGGCGTGATGGCCTGGCTGGAGGGCCACATCGGCAAGGAGATCACCTCGAGGACCTGGCTCACCGTCGCCAGGATCATGAACAAGATGACCTGATCAGGGACGGGCGAGCTGGCCTTCGAGCTCAGCTGAGTCGGAACGGCGGGTACTCGTCGGTGATCAGGAGGAAGGCGTAGGCCTGCACTCGCAGGGCCCATCTCCCGACACCGACCACAAAATCGAAGAGACCCCGTGGGTAACGACCGGTGAAAAGGATGGCGAACCAGGCGATGATGATCGCGAAGACCGCTCCGATCACCAGAAACACCAACACCACGTAGTGGGGGATGGCCAGGA
>CAZAHX010000037.1:0-1253 GCA_964485005.1 uncultured Acidimicrobiaceae bacterium
TGGTGGTTGGTGGCGTCGCCATGCTCGCCAGCCCGATCCTGGCCGGTGTCAGCACGCTGGCCGACCATGTCCCCGCCACCGGTCGGCTGGTGCTGCGCGACTCGGGCCGGCATCGGACCAGATCTGCGGTGGCGGTGGCCGCCATCATGGTGATCCTGCTGGCCCCGGCGATCCTGGCGACCATGTCGGAGACCAGCGATCAGCAGAACCTCCTCTACGGCTTGCCCGCGCCTTCGAATCATCTTCTCCTGTCAGGTGGGTGGGACCCGGCGTTCGGGCCCACGCCTATGGAAGAAGACGACATCGCCACCGTGGCCGCGGTGGTTCCGGAGCGAGAATTGGCCACTTTCGAGACGCTGGAATTGAGGATTCGAACCAAGGAGCAGATGGAGATTGAGGCTGCCTCCGACGACGCTCAAAGCACTATTCAGCTCGAGAGCCCGAGCAACCGCGCCGCAGTGGCCACCGACAGTCTCGTCTCCACCCTTGGTGATGAGCGAGTTGGGGAGGCCATAGCCAATGAGCGGGTGGTGGTCCTCGGGGTGGAGGACAAAGAGACGGTCGTCTCGGTCGACTACGAAGAACTCCCTGCGATCGAGCTCGCGGTGCCCGTCCTGCGATGGTCGATGCCGCGAGTCCTGCTCCCGGCTGCGGTGGCGGCCCAATATCAGGACGCCGAGTCCCGTCCGATGGCGCTCTTCATCCTCGATCGGACTCTTACGGAGCGGGAGCAACTCGAGCTGTCGGCGGGAGAACTGGATGTCAGCGGTGGTCGTGACGAGATGAGCGCCGGCACCATCTATGCCATCGGCACCGGCGTCACCCTTCTCGCCGTGCTGATCGTGATCTCCCTGGTCACTGCAGTGTCGGCGGCCGAGGTCGACGAGGAGCTGCGAACCATCGTCGCCGTCGGCGCACCCGGATCGTTCCGACGACGCTTCCTCGGTCTTCTCACCGGTTATCAGACCCTGATCGGGGCGGCACTGGCGGTGCCTCTTGGCCTCGGTCTCATGAAGGTCTTCACGTCTGCTCGCCAGAGCTTCTATCAAGGACCGTTCGGGCAACTGGGCAATTCGGACATCTTCATTCCATGGGTGCCGCTCATCGCGCTGATCGTGCTGACTCCGTTGGTCGTGGGCTTACTCACCCTGGTCTCGGTTCGATCCGCCCCGGTGACCCCGCCGAGACGAGCGACCTGAGCGCAGGCTTAGCCGTTCTAGCCGGAAGGGACGGGACCCTCGTGGTCGGCTCCG
>CAZAHX010000037.1:1353-11747 GCA_964485005.1 uncultured Acidimicrobiaceae bacterium
AGCGCAGGCTTAGCCGTTCTAGCCGGAAGGGACGGGACCCTCGTGGTCGGCTCCGGTTACCACCGACCACTCCCGAATGTGCCACGACTCCACCAGGCCATTGCGGACATACGGATCTGCCTCGGCGAAGGCTCGGGCCGGTGACTCATCCTCGCCGCGGAATACGAGGGCCGCACCGTCGACCGGGTCGGCGTAGGCGCCCGCCAATCGCAGCTCGCCGCGTTCGGTGGCAGCCTGGGCCAGAGCGAGATGTTCAGACCGGAACTCCCTTCTGCGCTCCAAGTAGTCCTCGACGACCTCGTAGAAGAGGATGAAGTACTTCACATCGACAGGGTAAGGGGTGATCTCCGCAGTTCGCTGAGGATGCTCTATCCCCCACGCCCCCTGGGCGAGCACTCCCTGACCCCGGTCTCGGTGGCCAACCAGTCGACTCTCTGATCGTGGTCGTGGACCGGCACCGACTCGATAACCCTGCTCTCCACCGTCACTCCCACCGAATCGCTGTCCTTACGGCGGATGGCAAGGACCCGGTCGTAGTGTCCGCCCCCTCTTCCGAGACGGGCCCCGGTCTCATCGAACGCCATGCCCGGGACCAGGAAGACGTCGATCTGGGACACCGGTGTCTCCGGCCCCTGGTCCACGGGTTGGGTCATCCCGTAACGGTGGGTCTCCCGGGGTAGGTCACGGTCGCGCCAGGTGAGGGTGCCGTCGGGCTCGACCCGAGGCAGCACCCACCGCCAGCCGGGAAGACGGGAGAACAGCGGCTCCACGTCTACTTCGTCGCTCATCGCCAGATAGGCGGCGATGGTCCCAGGAAGTCGCCCGGAGAGCCAGGTGAACAGCTCCGAAATCACCTGAGTCGCCGTCTCCGGGTCGATAGCGGGGCTCCCCCGCGCCCCGGCTCGCAGACTGTCTTTGTCCATCACCTCAGGATATGAGGGCACCACTAGTGTCGCCGCGATGCGCTGGGCCGTCCTCGTGGTGAGAAGTCTCGCCACCTGGGTCATGGGAGCCCTCGCCACTGTGGTCGGGGCGGTCAGCGTGGTGGCGATCGCCGCGGTAAACGACACCTCGCCTCTCATCGATCGTGTCATCCGCTGGTGGAGCCGGGTGTGGCTCGCCGCCTCCGGCACCGAGCTCGAGGTGAGTGGCGGGGAGAACATCGACCCCGAGGGCTCCTACGTGGTGGTGGCCAACCACCTCTCCACCCTCGACATCATGGCCTGTCTCCTCGCCGTGCCACTCCCCATCCGCTTCCTCGCCAAGAAGGAGCTGTTTCGAGTCCCGATCCTCGCCCAGGGGATGCGGGCGGTAGGGATCATCGAGGTCGACCGATCGGGTCACGCCGCCATACATTCCAGCGTCAACCGCCAGGCCGACGAGCTGATCACCAAGCAGCGAAGCCTGATCATCTATGCCGAGGGGACCCGGCCCCGCGACGGAGTCATGAAGCCCTTCAAGAAGGGCGCGTTCACCATGGCCGTCGCCGCCGGACTCCCTGTGCTCCCCCTCTCCATCCACGGCTCCTACGAAGCGGCGCGGCCCGGCCGGCCCTGGTTCCACGGGGGGGAGGTCCGGGTGGTGATCGACCCACCCATCCCCACCGCCGAACTCACCCGAGCCCATGTGGGCACTCTCCGCGACCAGGTCTACGCCATCATCTCCAGCCGGGTCCGGGAGATGGGCGGCCCGGTGGGGAGCCACCGCGATACCTAATGCTGTAAGGGCCGCATGCGGACCCTCCGCCGCAAAGCATGGGTCAGCCCACTCGCTCGAGGAAGCGGAGCGTCCGCTCCAATACGAGAGCGGCGGAATCCGGCTGGTAGCCAGACAGGCTGGAGTCGGCGAAGAGATGGGACGATCCCGGGTAGATGAACAACTCGGCCTCGGCGCCGGCACCGGCACGCTCGACGAACTCCTGGACCACCTCCGCCTCGTGGAACGGGTCGTCCTCGCTGACATGGATTTGAAGATCGACCCCGGCCGGCCACGAGTCCCCGAACGTATCGACGGGGACATCGCCGTGGTGATAGAGCAGGGCCCCCAGAGCACCGGACCGGGTTTGGGCAAGCTTGTGGGCCACCATGGCGCCCAGGGATAAGCCGCCGTAGACCAGCCCCTCTGCCAGACCTTCGGCGATCCTCACCCCCTCGTCGATGATGGTGTCGAAACCACGCTGCTCGGCATAGGCCACGCCCGCATCGATGGTGTCGAAGGTGGCACCGTCGTAGAGATCAGGGACGATCACATCGTGGCCCTTCTTCCGCAACTCGCCAGCGAAAGCCTCGACACCTTTGGTCAGACCTTGGGCGTGGTGGTAGAGGAGTACTTCAGCCATGCCTCGCATTTTGACGCCGATAGCTGATAGTCCAAAGCTCCCCCCAGGTTTCGCCGCCGTCGGTGCTGGCTTGCCAGTGCCACTTGAGAGAGTCTCGGCGTATGTCCTCAAAGACCATCCGGTTGACCACGATGACGCCGTTGCGCTCGGCGGGCTCGGTGCGCAGCACGAAGTTAGAACCGTCAACCCCTCCGGTGAGGACCAAGTAGCCGCCGGAGTTGTCCACCCAGGTCTGTCTCCACACCCGCGCCTTGGGGTCGAAAGCCGACAGGCTCCGCCCGAGGAACTCCCCGTCGGCGGTGGCGAACCTCTCTTCGACGACACATCCACCGAGGATCTTCTCGATCTTGTTGGTCCCGTGTGCGACTGCACCGTCCGCTCCGCCGGATTGCTCGGCGGGCCAGGTCAGGTCCCAGCTCCCTAACCAGAAGTCGAGTTGCGTGCTCTCGGGGCCACTGCAGGGGTCCGGGTCCGGGGTGGTCATCCGTCTCGAACTTAGCGACCGGTCTCTGCCGGGATCCCGGATGGACGAGCAAGAGCGCGACGGGCACCTCACCCCTAGATCGGGGGGAATCTGGCACGATGTTGGCGTGAGAATCGGTGTGCTCCACCCAGGGAACATGGGGGCCGCGCTGGCTGCGTGTCTCGATCGTGAGGCTTTCTGGGCGAGCGAGGGACGGTCGGAAGCCTCCGCGGCGAGGGCAAAAGAGGCCGGGATCGTCGATCTCGGCAGTGTGCAGTCGTTGGTGGACGCAGTTGACGCGGTCCTTTCCGTCTGCCCACCGGCAGCGGCTGTCGAGATAGCGGAGCAGGTGAACGGCTTGGGATTCGACGGCCTGTACATCGACGTGAACGCGGTATCCCCGACCAGCACACGCCAAATAGCCCAGCTCTTCTCCCGATTCGTGGACGGTGGCATCGTTGGGCCACCTCCTCCCCCATCAGGTCAAGGTCCGGATGGGACCCGCGTCTATCTCTCCGGCCGGGAAGCCGCGGAGGTGGCGGAGTTGTTCGCCGGGTCACCCGTCGATGCCCGGGTGATTGGCTCCGAGCCGGGCCAGGCATCGGCTCTGAAGATGGCATATGCCGCGTGGACCAAGGGAACTTCGGCCCTGCTCCTCTCCGTGGCGGCCCTGGCGACATCGGAGGGAGTGGCACAGGAGCTGTTTGACGAATGGGAGATGTCGATTCCCGAGCTCAAGGTTCGACTCGCGCAACTCTCTGGACGCATCGGCCAGAAAGCGTGGCGGTTCGTGGGGGAGATGGAGGAGATCGCCAGTGCCCACGGTGACGCCGGACTGCCCGACGGTTTCCATCTCGCCGCCGCCGACATCTATTCGCGCATTGCGGAGCTCAAGGACCATCCCCAGGGCCAGCCTCCCGACGAGATCATGAAGATGCTCCTCGACAAAACCGCCACCCGAGACGCGCAGAGCTAGTGCCCTAGTCGTAGACCCCAGCCAGGTAGACCCGCCCCTCCGCCACTACGCAGAGGAACGCGCCCACCGAGGTGACCAGCTGGTAACGGTCGGCGACACCCTCCCCGGCCCACCACCGGCCGGTGAGCCGCCAGGGCCCGCTCCAGGTGAGCACCGGCTCCCACCGTGAGCCGAGACGAACCCGGGAGGGCATCCCACCGTCCCAATCCACCTCGATCGGCTCCGGGCCCGGGGGCACCAGCGCCGGGCTCGGCGCCGGGGTGGCTCCCGGCCAGGGAGACCCCACATCCCGCTCCGCCTCCGTCTCCGGCTCGCCCCAGCGGGACCAGGCCACCCGTTCCCCGGGCATGCGCCCGCCCTGGGCCCGCCCTTGGAGCACCCGGTCCGGGCCAACCAGGGCCTGGGCCCGGCTCAAAGCGCGCTCAGCCTCGAGAAGCGAGGACTCGTCGCTGAGGAGACCGAGTTGACGGCCCTCGCCGGAGAGATCCGAGGGAGAGATGCCCAAGGCGCTGATCCCCCCGGGCACTCCCCCGCCCTCCACCCAGGCGCGTAGCTGCCACCAAACCCGGTCGGTGAGGGCTCTCTCGGTGAAGGGGTCGGCAGAGCGCCACACCCGCTCCCGGGTGGAACCCCCGGCGGAGGTGGCAGTGATGGTCACTGTGTGCGGCGCCACCCCCAAAGGACGAAGCCCGGAGAGCAGCCGCTCTGCCAGGTTGCGGCCGGCAAAGGCCACCGCGTCAAGGGTCTCCAGGGGATCCTCGAAGCTCATCTCCACTCCCAGCTCGGCAGGTATGTCCCGGGGATCGACAGGGTGGTCCTCCCCGCTGGCGAGACGGTGGGCGAGGGCCCCGGAGTTCCCGAACCTGGTGGCCAGGGCGTCCCGAGGAAGTCGGGCGAGATCGCCGAGGGTGGCCACCCCCAACCAGCGGAAGGTCTGGATCATCTCCTCCCCACCCATCGACTCCCGGAGCACAGACAGGTCGAGCCCGGAGAGGAAGGAAACTGTGTCGGTGATCACATGGGGCCCGTCGACAGTGGCGGTGGCGGCGGCCCACCTCGCCGCGAAGGGCCCGTCGGCCACTCCCAGCAAGACGGCGCCACCCCGCACCCCGCCACACGCCCGGTCTAGCTCCTTGGCTACCCGCGCCGCCAGAGGCTCCTCCCCCCCGTAGAAGCGGACCGCTCCGGAGATGGGGACGAACAACAATCCGGGGGACACCACCTCGACCCGGGGCACCAGCTCCTCGACCACTGCCACCACCGGCTCGAAGCGACGCGCTTCGTCGCCGGGATCCCGGACCATGACGGTGGCGAACGGAGCCAAAGCCTCGGCCTCCCGTCTGGGCATGCCCAGGGACACCCCGGCATCGATAACCTCGGGGGTGGCCCCGGTGACCCGCTCGTCGACGATCAGCAGCGGCTCATCCGACGGCGCGTCCGGCCTGGTCAACGACCACATCGGAAACCACACGCACAGCGTCCGTGCCCTCATCCTCGACCTCGAGACGCCGGGTCATCCCGGCAACGCCCTTGCCCGATGCCTCCAGCACCAGACGTCTTCTCTTCAACCGCCCATGACCCCGGTCGGCTCCCTCCCAAGTGACCCCGAGCGCCCGCAGTCTGAGGTAGGCCACTCCCCCGGGCAGACCCCGGCCCATCGGCCGCAAAGCAACCGCCACCCGGCGCGCCCTGGCCAGGGCGGCGAGACGACGGAGATCGCCGTCCTTGACCCGGGCCGGCACCTCGGCGTAGACGGCCCGCACCCCCTGGAGGAGGGCGGCGGCGGTCTTCGGCCACAGACCGGGATCGTCACAACGGACCACGATCAGCCGCTCGGCTAGGACGCCGGTCTCCCAGGCCGCCTCGGGTGAGATCCATCCCCGGGAATCCATCACTACCACCGTGGCCATCCGGGAATGGGTGGCCAGCAATCTCAAACCGACACGGGTCAAACCGGCGCCGGGGAACCCGACCAACTCGGTGACACGACCGGGCTGGAGGCGGAGCAGCCCCTCATCCTCCCAGGGCGGGGCATCGGGAAGAGTGCTCGCGATCCCAGACAGTTCTCCACCCAACATCGTCTCCAGCCTTCTCGGAACCACCATCATATCGAACATGTGTTCGATAACAAATGGCAAGATGTCGCCGCTGTACCCTGGCCATGATGTGAGCGAGAAGAAGCGCATCCTGATCGCCGACGACTCGGAGACCATCACCTCATTGCTGACGGCTGCCCTCCACTCCAGCGGCTACGAGGTCACCGCAACCGCCGACGGGATCGAGGCCTACGAGACCGGCAAGACCGGGGAGTTCGACCTCGTCATTCTGGACCAGCTCATGCCCGGCTTACTCGGGCTGGAGGTGATCGACCGCTGGCACGAGGAGGGGATGGAGACGCCGGTGATCGTGCTCACCGGGGTGGACGACGACCGGACTGCGGTGGAGAGCCTCGATCGGGGTGCGGTCGACTTCGTCCGCAAACCGTTCCGGATGCCCGAGCTGATGGCCCGGGTCAGGCAACACCTTCAACACTGACCTTCCGCGATCCCCGACCCAGGCGCCCTCACCACGGACTTACACTCGGTCTCATGGAGACCTGGGACGCCATCCGGACGCGGCGCAAGCTCAACGAGTACGAGCAGCGGCCGATCGAGGAGGAGAAGCTGAACCGGATACTCGAAGCCGGCCGGCGCGCCCCATCGTCGCGCAATCAGCAACGCTGGCACTTCGTCCTGGTCCGTGACCCCGACCAGCTGCAGAGGCTCTCCAAGGTGTGGCGGGGGGCGGCGCACATCGCCGACGCTCCCGCCGCCATCGGGGTGGTAGCGCCCCACAGCGACGACCCGAGAGAGAGCGCCTCGATCAACTTCGATCTTGGCCAGGCGGTGATGTCGATGATGATCGCCGCCGCCGATGTCGGGATCGGGACCCGTCACGCCGCGGTGGAGGACTACGACCTGGCGGCGAAGATCCTCGATCTCCCGGAGGGTCTCAGACTGACCTGGATGTTCGGGCTCGGCTATCCCCGCGATCGTCCGATGAGCCCGGTGGAGAATCCCGACAGGCGCGTCTTCGACGACGTGGTCCACCAGGAGCGCTGGTAGCCGGGACGGATCTCCGGCCTTACTCAACAAGCAACGGTCGCAGACCGATAACAAGGACATATGTCCGGCACCGGCCTCGCCCAGATCGTGGTGCTGATCGTCTTCGTCGTCGACAGCCTCCTGCTCATCGGTCTGCTCATCCTGAAGAAGACCCACCGCCTGCGTCTAGAGCGGCATGACCGGCGGCATTCGGACTATGTGTCCTTGATCAGCCGGCACATCGTCCACAGGTATTGCACCGACCCGATCACCACCGAGATGTCGGAGGACCCCGCCTTCCTCGACGCCCTGATCGATGTGCGCAACGCCGTCGTCGGCCCCGAGTTGGACACCCTGCACGGCATCGTCGACCGCTACGGGGTGGCCCGGAGCCAGGAGAGCCGGCTCCGCTCCGCATTCCCCCTGGGAAGGAGGCTCCGCGCCGCGGTCGCCCTGGCAGAGATGGGTGACGAGTCGTCGGCCGAGGTGCTCATGGAGCATCTCGCCGACCCGGTGCGCGAGATCCGCATCCAGGCTGCCCGCGGTCTGGGGCGGATGCGGTGGACTTCTGCGATCGATGCCATCGTGACCAAGCTCGGGACCGACACCCCCTGGGTGGCGACACGATTCGCCGACACCCTCGTCGGATTCGGGCGCAAGGCGACCTGGCCTCTCCTCGCCTACATCCGGATCAACCACCAGTTCGAGTCGAGGGGCCCCGCCTTGGCCATTCGCACCCTCGCCTCGATCGGGGACGAAGAGGCAGTCGGCCCGCTGATGGACATCCTCGATCGGGCCACCGACCCCGAGATCGCAATCGCCGCGGTGGAGACCCTGGGTGCCCTGGGGAGCCCGCTCGCCATCGACCGGATCCGAGAGGCGGCGTCCTCCCCCGACTGGAGGATCCGGGCCAAGGCGGCGACCGCGCTGGGAGACATCGGAGACCCCGCCTCATCACCGGTGCTAGCGCGCAGTCTCACCGACCTCAACTGGTGGGTGCGCCGCAACTCGGCGGCGGCCCTCGCCCAGATCCCGGGGGGCATCGACCACCTCTACGAGGCGCTCAACGGCCCCGACCCCTACGCCGCCGACGCGGCGGCCGAGGCGTTGGCCGACACCGGCGAGCTGGTGACGGCGAAGAGACGGTTCGAGGATGGCGTTCCCACCGTGAGGGATCTGGCCCTGCTGGGACACATGGGCGATCGGGCATTGGTGAGCGGATGATCTGGCAGGCTCTCGCCTGGGTCGGGTATGCAACGATCCTCTACTTCGTGGCCATGCAGGTCTATTTGCTTTTCCTCGCCGCGACCTCGGCGGCGACACTGCGACGCAACCACAATCTTCACCGGTTCGGCCGGGTGGACGAGATGCTCTCCACCCGCACCGCACCCCCGGTCTCCATCCTGATCCCGGCGTTCAACGAGGTGGCAGGGATAGTCGACGCGGTGCGCTCCATGTCGATCGTCCGCTATCCCCGCTTCGAGATCGTGGTCATCAACGACGGTTCCACCGACGGCACCCTCGACGCGCTCCTCCAGGAATTCGAGCTGGCGAGGGTTCGCATCCCCTACCGCCCCGACCTCGCCACCGAGCCGATCCGGGGCATCTACAGGGGCCGAGGGGCGGTGGACATAACCGTGATCGACAAGGAGAACGGGGGCGTGTCCGACGCCATGAACGCCGGCCTCAACGCCGCCAGGTACCCCTACGTGCTGCGCACCGACGCCGACGTGGTGCTCGACCCCGACTGTCTCATCTACTCGATGCAGCGCGTGGTGGAGGACCGGGAGCGGACGGTGGCGGTGGGGGGCAACGTCCGCCCTCTCAACGGCAGCGTCCTCAGACTCGGTCACCTGGTGAGGGCCTCGGTGCCGAAGTCCTTCATCATCAGGATGCAGCTGCTCGAGTATCTCCGCACCTTCCTCGCCGGGCGGCCGGCATGGTCGGCGCTCAACGGCCTACCAATCATCTCCGGTGCGTTCGGAGTCTGGAAGAGGAGCGCAGTGATCGCGGTGGGCGGATTCAGCCGCGGCCACATGGGGGAAGACCTCGACCTCACCATGCGTCTCCACCGCCATCACCGCGAGAAGGGGATTCCCTATCGCATCGTTTACGAGCCGTCGGCGGTGATCTGGACCGAGGTGCCCACCACTCTTCGGGTGTTGCGACGTCAGCGCATCCGCTGGCATCGCGGGCTACTGACCGCGGTCCGTGACTTCGAGGCGATGACCTTCAATCCCCGATACGGCAACCTGGGCATGATCACCTGGCCCGGGATCGTGCTCTTCGAGTTCGTCGCCCCCGTCGTGGAGGCCGCGGGGTGGCTGGTCATCCCGCTGGCCCTCCTGCTTGGGACGCTCGACACCACGCTCCTCATCTGGTTGCTTGTCCTGGCCTTTGGGGTGGCTCTGCTCAACTCGCTGGTCGCCCTGTTACTCGACGAGGGCTATGGGTACTTCAACAGCCCCACCGACACCACGCGGCTGTTCGTGATGGCGGTGGTGGAGAACTTCGGGCTACGCCAGCTCACAGTGATCTGGAGGGTCGGGGCGATGATCGGGAGCGGGAAGGGACGCTGGGGCAACATGGAGCGCCGCGGGGTGGGGAACCTCGCCGAGCGCGACATGGCGGCGTAAATCACCCGAGCCTGAGCTAGACCTCTTCGAGTTCCTCGAGTGTCTTGGGCCAGTCCTCCTTGAGCAACCTGGACAGCGAGCGGTCGGCGAGCAGCTTGCCCCCGGTCTGGCAAGTGGCGCAGTAGTTGGTCTCGTTGGAGGCGTAGACGATGCGTTGCACCGGTGAGCCGCAGCGGGGGCAGGGCTCCCGGTACTTGCCGTGCACCGCCATGTCCTCACGGAAAGCGGTTACCTTGCGCGGCCAATCGTCGCCGGTCTCCTCACGGAGACGCTGGGTCCACTCGGTCAGCGAGGCGACCACAGCCTCATGGAGTCGACCTACCTCCTCGTCGTCGAGCTGGGAGGTCCGCTTCACCGGGGAAAGACGGGCCCGCCACAGGATCTCGTCGGAGTAGGCGTTGCCGATCCCGGAGAAGATCCTCGGGTCGGTGAGCGCTCGCTTCAGAGTGCGGTTCTCGGTGCGAATCGCCTCGGCGAATTCTGCGGTAGACGCTTCGAGCGGCTCCAATCCCCCGCGGTCGAGGGTGGCGACACTCTCCTGATTTCCGAACAGCCAGATACCGGCTCGCTTCTTGGTCCCCTGCTCGGTGAGGAGCAGAGAGCCCGGCTCGAAGTCGATGGCGGCCAGACCCACCTTCTTGGGGATGGCCTTGCCCGGTGGCTCCCAGCGAAGCCGGCCCGCAATCATGAGATGGATCACCAGGTAGAGCCCTTGCATCTCGAAGACGATGCGCTTGCCCACCCGGTGCAGACCGGTGACCTCCTTGCCTACCGCGGCCTCGTAGGGCGGGTCATAGGTGCGGAGCACCGAAGGTGAGGGAATCCTCACCCCGGTGACCTCCTCACCGAGGACCCGGCGCTCCAGGGCCTCCAGGTAGACGACGATGTCGGGCAGCTC
>CAZAHX010000038.1:0-11679 GCA_964485005.1 uncultured Acidimicrobiaceae bacterium
ATGTCCATGGACTACTTCGTGGGTGAGGACAAGGCGGTCATCTGGCGGGGGCCGATGTTGCACAAGGCCATCGAGCAGTTCCTCAAGGACGTCTTCTGGGACAATCTCGGCTTCCTCCTCGTGGACATGCCTCCGGGCACCGGCGACATCGCCATCTCCATGTCCCAGTTCCTCCCTCGCTCACAGGTGCTGCTGGTGACCACACCCCAGCCCACCGCACAGCGGGTGGCCCGCCGGGCGGCGCTGATGGCAGAGCAGGTCGACCAGAAGGTGATCGGGGTGGTGGAGAACATGTCCTGGTTCACCGGAGACGACGGCACGCGTTACGAGCTGTTCGGCTCCGGTGGCGGAGCCGTCCTCGCCGAGGAGCTCGGAGTCGACCTCATGGCCCAGGTGCCCCTTCTCCCCGAGATGGGGAGAGGCGCCGACAAGGGGCTGCCCGCGGCGGTGGCGGCTCCCGGGTCGGAGGCCGAGGCCGCCTTCGACGAGCTGGCCCGGGCCGTGATCGAGAAACGTCCCCGGGTCAGGACCAACCCCGCCTTGGTGATCAAGTAGCCCGCATTGGTTTGCGATCGCAACCGGTTGCGCTTTCCGCTACCCGTTGCACGTGCAATGCCTTACACCCCGATCCGGTCGAGGGCCCGGTAGAGCATCGAGGCGGGTGTGAGGAACCAGGGGCTCTTCCCGGTGTAGTAGAAGCGGCCATTGTGGGGGATGGTGGCGTAGACACTCGTCGGGTCCTCGCCGAGCAGCATCCCCGCCAGCTCATGACCCAGCTGCAGCGAGAGGCCTACCCCGTGCCCGGCGTAGCCCAGTGCGTACCAGACCCCGTCGATCCGCCCGATGTGGGGGATGAGGTCGAAAGGGACGCCGAGCTTTCCACCCCAGACATGGCTGATCTCCGCTTCCTCGAGCTGGGGCCAGAACCCGACCATCGCCTTTCGTAGTGCCTCTGCCGATTCGGTGAGGTCGAGTCCGGGGTGGAGGTTACGTCTCCCCCCCACCAGGATCCGGTCGTCGTGGGTGCGGCGCATGTAGTTGAGCAGGCGCTTTCGGGTGTAGATGTTGGTCCCGGTGGGGAAGATGGAGTCGGCCCCCTCCTTGCCCACCGGCTCGGTGACGATGATGTAGGACCCCACGGGGACCACGAGACGCGCCAGCTCGCGGCTCGGGGCGCGGGTTGTATAGCCGTTGGTGGCCAGGATCACCTCGCCGGCTTCGACCACGCCCTTGCTGGTGCTGACGATGGTCCCGCTGCGGGTTCTCTCCATGGCGCGGGCATGGCAGTCCGCAACCAATGCCGCCCCGGCTCGCCTGACTTCTGCGGCGAGACCGAATGACAATCGGGCCGGCTGTACGCCGATCCCACCCGGCTGATAGAGGGCGATGTCGAAGGCGTCACCACCCACGATCCGGTCGATCTCCCTGGCGTCGACGACCTCCCAGTCGACGGAGAATTTCTCCCGATACCAGGCGAGCCTCCGGTCGAAGGCGCGCAGCTGCCTGGCTCCGGTTCCCACAGCGGCCATCCCCGCCCTATGGGTGACCGCATTGACGCCGGGGCGGCGGCTGAGCTCCTCGACCAGCTCGACGGACCGAACCGTCGACTCCCACATCTCGACGGCCACCTTGGGCCCGTAGTAGGCGTGGACGGTGTCCACTCCCGCCTTGACGTCGGGTGAGACCATCCCTCCGTTGATCGAGGAGGCACCCCCGGAGATCTCCCCACTGTCGACGACGGTCACCGTCTTGCCCGCCTCGGTGAGCCGCAGCGCCGCCGAGAGACCGGTGAGCCCCGAGCCGACGACGAGATAGTCGGTCTGCCGGGGCAGGTCGTCCGCGCCGAGACCGGGGGGCCGAGGGTGGTCCTCGACCCAGAAGGGGACCTGCTTCACAGAGAGCGAAGCCCTCTCATGAACAGCGAGCCCATCTCCTCGACCTGATCGGGGGTCATGATCAGGGGCGGCGAGACCTGGAGGCCGCCGCCGCCGATTGCCCGGGTGAGCACACCCGCCTCCCGGCAGGCGTCGGCAGCCCTGTAGGGCAGGCGCTCGTCGTCGCCGACGTCGAGCTGAATGGCGGCGAGGGCCCCCACCCCTCGCCGAATGTGGGTGACCACGTCGAGCTCCTCGAGGGGGAGGAGGGCGTCGTATATCTCGCCCTCCAACTGACGGGCCCTCTCCAGGAGACCCTCCCGCTCGATGATGTCCATGACCACCAGGGCGGCGACGCAGGCGGTGGAGTGCCCGGAGTAGGTGTAGCCGTGACGGAAGATCAGGCCCGAGGTGGTGAAGAAGGGCTCGGCGACGTGGGGGGCGGCGACCACTCCGCCCAGGGGGGCATAACCGCAGGTGACCCCCTTGGCGAAGGTGATCAAGTCGGGCTCGAGGTCGTAGAGATTGGCCGCGAACCAGTCGCCCACCCGTCCGAACCCGGTGATCACCTCGTCGGAGATGTAGAGCCCGCCGGCTTCCCGCATCAGCTCACGGACCCGGGTCAGGTAGTCGGGCTCCACCGGCCGGATCCCTCCGGCCCCGATCACCGCCTCGACGAAGATGCCGGCGACCCGGTCGGCTCCGGCATGGTCGATCGCCTTCTCCACCGCCCTGGCGTCGTCGTAGGGAACCATGACCACATCGGGAACCATGTCGCCCCCGTAGCCCGTGCGGTTGGGCTCCATGCCTCCGAGAGTGGTGCCATAGGTGTGCATGCCGTGGTAGGCACATTCCCGGGTGATGAACACGGATCGCTCCGGCTGGCCGATGGCGTTGAAGTAGCGGCGGGCCATCTTGGCCGCGGTATCGACCGCGTCGGATCCCCCCGAGCCGAAGAAGACCTTGGAGTCGGGGTCGGGGGAGACCGAGGCGATGCGGGCCGCCAGCTCCATGGGGGGCCGGGTCCCGTAGTCGATGAAGGCGTGGAAGGCGGGGAGCTTGCGCGCCTGGGCGTCCATGGCGTCGACGATCTCGTCCCGCCCGTATCCCACGTTCATGTACCAGAGCGAGGCGGCGGCGTCGAGATAACGACGGTCCTGCTCGTCGTAGACGTAGATGTCCTCGCCACGGTCGACGATGAGCGACTCGTGACGCACTTTGCTCATATCGGCGAAGGGATGCCAGAAGGAAGTCATGATTGGCGAGGGTACATATCCGCCGCGGCCCCCAGCGAGGCGAGGAAACCCTTCACCTGAGACGGCGATCGCAACCGGTGCACGGTGGCGTGGTCCCAGGCCCCTGCGAGCAGGTCCCGCTCGTACTTCTCCCTGGTATGGCGATGACGGGTCCAGGCCCACACGATGATGTTGCGATGGGGATCCAGGCTGTACAGGTTGGTCCAGGGCTCTCGCACTCCGCCCCATAGCTCCGCCCGGGTGACCACCCGGCGCAGGGTCCTCAGGATCACCCTGGGCATGATTCGCCATCTCGGCAGATCGAGCCATACCACCGCGTCCGCTCTCGGCCACACCGCCTCCCTGGTGCCGTGGCTGGTGTAGTTGCCGTCGATCACCCAGCGATCGCCCTGGGCAAACTCGGCCACCTCGCCGGTGAACTCGGGGCCCCGGGCCCGTTCCCAGCCCCCCCGGTGCATGACCGAGTCCAACTCCAAGTGGGGCGCCCCGAGGGTCTCGGCGATCGCCGCGGCCACCGTGGTCTTCCCCGAGCCGCTGTTGCCCACGACCACGATCCGTTTCATGGCACCGATTCTCCCACCTCGACAATCGGGCTGGAGTTAAGTTCTGCGACGATGCGCACCGACCTGGTGATACGCGGGAGCAGGGTGTTCACCGCCGACCCGCGACGAATGTTCGTCGAGGCCGTCGCGGTGGGAGGCGAGCGGATCGTTGCCGTCGGCTCTCGTGACGACATCGAGCCCTTGATCGAGCCCGGGACGCAGATCATCGAGACCGAGGGACTGGTCACCCCGGGGTTCATCGACGCACACGTCCATCCCGCCACCAGCGGTCTCGATCGGCTTCGCATCAGCTTCGAGGACTGCGACGACGCCGATGACGCGCTGGCTGCCATCGCCGCCTATGCCGCCGAGCATCCTGAGCGGGAGTGGCTGCTCGGGGCAGGGTGGCTCCAGTCGTGGTTCGATCGCGGCTGCCCATCCAAAGAGTCGATCGACCAGGTCGTCCCCGACCGACCGGTCTTGATCTGGAACACCGACGGACACGGGGCTTGGGCGAACAGCGCCGCCCTGGATCGAGCGGGCGTCACCGGGGACACCCTCGACCCCGCGGATGGCCGCATCGAGCGTCTCCCCGACGGATCCCCCCAGGGCACCCTTCACGAGGGGGCGGTAGCCCTCGTAGAACGGGTCGCCCCCGATGACACTGTCGAGGATTTCGTCGCCGGTCTGCTTCGGGGTCAGGACGAGTTGCTCAGCCAAGGGATCACCGGCTGGCAGGACGCCGCGGTGAGCCCGGAGGTTCAGGAGGCCTATCTCCGGCTCGCCGGGGCCGGTCGTTTGCTGGGCCGAGTCGTTGGATCGCTGTGGTGGGACCGCCACCGGGGATTGGAGCAGCTCGAGGAGCTGATCGAGCGGAGGCGGAACGACGCCCCCGGATTCAGACCGACCACGGTCAAGCTCATGCTCGACGGAGTGGCGGAGAATTTCACCGCCGCGGTGCTGGAGCCCTATCTCGACGACTCGGGATCGGCCACCGAGCATCGAGGCATGGACCTCATTGACCCCGCGCTCCTCAAGGAGGCGGTGGCCGCTCTCGACGGGCGCGGGTTCCAGTGCCACTTCCACGCCATCGGTGACCGCGCCGTTCGCAACGCCCTCGACGCTGTGGAGCATGCCGTCGCGGCAAACGGCCCCTCCGATCACCGTCATCACATCGCCCACCTCCAGGTGGTCCATCCGGACGACATCGCCCGTTTCGCCGAGTTGGCGGTGGTGGCCAACTGCCAGGCCCTCTGGGCGCAGAACGACGAATACCAGATCGAGCTGACCCAACCGTTCTTCGGCTCGCTGCGCAGCTCCTGGCAGTACCCGTTCGGGGACCTGTTGCGGACGGGGGCTCGACTGGCGATGGGAAGTGACTGGGGGGTGACCACGGCCGATGTCATGCAGCAGGTGCATGTCGCGGTGCATCGCGCCATCGACGACGGCACCGCGCCCCTCGGTCCCGAGCAGGCCCTGACCCCACTCCAGGCACTCACCGCGTTCACCTCCGGGTCGGCGTTTGTGAACCACGCCGAGATGGAGACCGGGATGATGGCTCCCGGTATGCTCGCCGATCTCGCGGTCCTCGATCGTGACCCCCTTCGCCAGGGGCCGATTCGGGACGCGAAGGTGACCCTGACCCTGGTCGGAGGGAAAGTCGTGTGGAGCACTGATGACTGAGCCCGCGGTCGAGCTCGTCGGCGTCACCAAGCGCTTCGGCGACGAGGTGGTGGCGGTCGACGATATGACCCTCACCGTCGAGGACGGGGAGTTCTTTTCCCTCCTCGGCCCTTCGGGTTGTGGCAAGACGACCACCCTGCGGATGATCGCCGGCTTCGAGTTCCCCACCCAGGGGAGCATTCGCATCCACGGGGCGGAGATGGGGCTGAGGCCGCCCAACGAGCGCCCGGTGAACACCGTCTTCCAGTCCTACGCACTCTTTCCCCACATGACCGTATTCGACAACGTGGCCTTCGGGCTGCAGATGAGGGGCGTGGAGCGCTCGGAGGTGGAGTCGCAGGTGCGGCGAGTGCTCGACCAGGTCCAGCTCTCGCGGCGCGCCGATGCCAAGCCCCGCCAGCTCTCGGGTGGCATGCAGCAGCGGGTCGCCCTGGCTCGGGCGCTGGTCAACGAGCCCGAGGTGCTCCTCCTCGACGAGCCCCTCGGCGCCCTCGACCTCAAGCTTCGCCAGAACATGCAGTACGAGTTGAAGGACCTGCAGACCAGGGTGGGGATCACCTTCGTCTATGTCACCCATGACCAGGAGGAAGCGCTCACCATGTCCGATCGGATCGGAGTGATGAACGAGGGGCGTCTTCTCCAGGTGGGCGACTCCAGGGACATCTACGAGAATCCGAAGACCCGCTTCGTCGCCGACTTCATCGGCGACATCAACCTGGTCCCGGCGACCTATGCCGGACCAGGGTTCGCCCGGCTCTCCAACGGGGTGGAGGTGGGGATCGAGGACGGGAATCCGTCGTCGGGCACGGTCACTCTCGCCTTGCGCCCGGAGCAGCTCATTCTCCACTCCGGCGCCGACCAGGTACCAGAAGGCCGCAACCGGCTCCCGGCCCGGATCGCCCGGCGCACCTACTTCGGCGACGTCTACTACTACGAGGTGGACGCCGGTCTCGACCAACCGCTCGAGGTCAAGGAGGAGAACCGACCCGATCTGGCGGTGCACGAGGTGGGGGATCAGGTGGTTGTCACCTGGCATCCGGAGTCGGCGAACCTGGTGACCGATTGATGGTGAAGACGAAGCGCCGGGAGACCGCGGTCGACACTCCCGTCACCCCCGAGCTCGAGGAGGCGGCGGCCCGGGCCAGGTCGAGACGGGGATTCACTCTCTCCCTGCCTGCCTATGCCTACCTGGTCCTCTTCTTCGCGGTGCCCCTGGTCCTGGTCCTCGTCTACTCCTTCGCCTCCCGCTCCTCCACCGGGCGGACCCTCCTCCAGGAGTGGAACCTCGACTCATACCGCCGACTGTTCTCCCCCCTGGTGGGCGAGATCACGGTTCGATCGTTCGTACTGGCGACGGTGACGACGCTGATCGCACTGGTGGTGAGCTATCCATTCGCCTACTACATCGCCACCAGGTCGGCGCGGGTGCGCAACATCCTCCTCGTCCTCGTCATGATCCCGTTCTGGTCCAACTTCTTGGTCCGCACCTACGCATGGCGTGTCATCCTCGGATCGGACGGCTTCGTCTCCCAGATCAGCCAGGCGTTCGGTGGCGAGCAGGTGAGGGTGCTCTTCACCGAGACCGCGGTCCTCATCGGCCTGGTCTACGGGTTCATGCCATTCATGGTGCTGCCGCTCTATGCCGCCATCGAGCGACTCGACTGGGGTCTCGTCGAGGCGGCCCGCGACCTCTATGCCAACGGTTGGGCCGCCTTCCGCAGGGTGACCCTTCCCCTCTCCATGCCCGGGGTGGTGGCCGGGTCGATCCTGGTCTTCATCCCCGCCCTCGGCGCCTATGTGACACCCGCCATCCTGGGAGGGGGACGGACCACCCTGCTCGGCGATTACATCGTGTCCCAGTTCCTCACTGCCCGCAATTGGCCGTTCGGATCGGCACTCTCCATTGCGGTGATGGCGGTGATGCTGTTCGCCACCATCTTCTACTTCCGGGCGGGGGCGAAGACGCTGTGAACGAGGGGACCGGCCCCCGGGGGCTCGTCTCCCGGCTGCTCGCCGGGAACGCGGTCATTGTCTATCTCTTCTTCTACGCGCCCATTGCCTTGCTCATCGTGTTCTCGTTCAACGACAACGATCGGGTGGCGATCTGGACCGAGCCTTCGCTGCGCTGGTACCAGGCCATGTTCCAGAACGACGCGGTGATGTCGGCGTTGCGCAACTCGGTGGTGGTGGCCTTGATCTCTACGGTTGTCAGCACCGTGATCGGCACCATGGTCGCCATCGCCCTGGAGCGCTACCGCTTCAAGAGCCGGGGTTTCCTCGATGGTCTCGCCTATCTCCCCATCATCATTCCCGACGTGACCATGGCGGTCATGCTCCTCATCTTCTTCTTCCAAGGATTCGGCATCCTCGAAGAGCTCACCGGGATCAGGCTGAGCGCCGGGTTGGGGACCATCGTGCTCTCGCACATCGCCTTCAACATCTCGTTCGTGGCCGTGGTGGTGAGAGCCCGTATCGCCCAATTCGACCCGGCCATGGAAGAGGCCGCCGCCGATCTCTACGCCTCTCGTTGGCAGGCGTTTCGTCGCGTCACCCTGCCGTTGATCGCGCCGGGTGTCGCCGGTGGCGCCTTGCTCGCTCTCACCCTCTCCCTGGACGACGTGGTGATCACCCAATTCGTCTCGGGTCCAGGCTCGACCACTCTCCCCGTCTACGTCTTCGGCTTGGTACGGCGGGGGGTGACGCCGCTGATCAACGCGGTGAGTGTGGTGATGCTCACCGCCTCGATGATCCTGGTGGCGATCTCGTTGGGCTTCCAGCGGGGCTCTACAGCGAGGGAGGCGCTCGAGGAGGAAAGGGAGGAGCTTTCGGCGGCAACCGTTCCCGCTTCGCATGGTTAAGGTTCGGCCGTCCAAGCGAATCGAATCTGTCTGCCCTTGGGAGGTTTAGACATGGAACGGATCTCCAGGCTGGTCGTCCTCGGAGCGGTAATGGCCTTGATCGTCGCCGCCTGTGGCGATGACGGTGCAGTCGAAGACGACGCCGCCACGACCCCAACCACCGTCGCCGCCGGAGACGGCGAGATGGTGGCCTGCGAGCCAGGGGAGACCGACGGAGACCTCAACTTCTACAACTGGACCCAGTACATCGATCCCGAACTGATCACCGCCTTCGAGGATGAGTTCGGCGTCGACGTGGTCGAGGACTTCTACGACTCCAACGAGGCCATGCTCGCACAGCTCCAGGCCGGGGCGGTCTACGACCTCGTCGTTCCCTCCGACTACATGATCGCCATCATGATCGAAGAGGGACTGTTGATGGAGTTGCAGAAGGACGCCATCCCCAACATCTCCAATCTCGACCCGTTCTTCGCCGACCCCTCCTTCGACCCGGGTGGCACCTATTCCGCCGCCTACCAGTGGGGCACCACCGGTCTGGGAGTGAACACCGATGTCGTTGGTGACGACTTCGAGCCGAGCTGGGCGCTGGTCTTCGACCCCGAGTTGGTGGCCACTTACCCCGGCGGCATCTCCTTGCTCAACGATCCGCGGGAGACCATGGGGGCCGCCCTCATGTATCTCGGGTACTCGATGAACAGCACCAGCGAGGAGGAGCTGCAGGAGGCCGCCGACCTCATCGAGAGCATCAAGGAGTACGTCGCCGCCTTCGACAGCGACACCTACCCCGAGAACCTGGTCAACGGAGAGGTGGCGGTTTCCCACGGGTTCTCCGGCGGCTTCCTGACTGCGTTCAGCGAGGCGGAGAACGGTGACGCATTTGTGTATGTGCTTCCCGAGGAAGGGGCCACCGTCTGGACCGACAACATGGCGATCCCGACCAACGCCGACCATCCATGCACGGCGCATGCCTTCATCAACTTCCTGCTCGACGCGGAGCACGGGGCCACCCTCACCAACTGGAACTACTACGCCAGCCCCAACCAGGCCGCCGAGGAGGGCATCGATGCCGAGGTCGTGGCGTTCTATCCGCCCGACGACGCCTTCGAACGTCTGGTGGTGATCGAAGACACCGGAAGCTTCGAGATCAACTACACCGACTTCTTCGCCCAGGCGAGGAGTTAGGAGGCTAGGCGCTGGGGGCGGGCTCCACCGGCCCGTCCCCACCCTTGCGCACCCGGCGGTAGACATATAGGGCGATCGCGCCCGGGATCCCCAGGACGAGAAGCATCATGGGGAGCACGAAGAGCACGAAGCCGATGGCCAGCTCGGCAGTTCCCTGCAGTGCCGTGACCAGACTGCCCAGCGCTTCTCTGACCGCCTCGCCCGGCGCCCAGGGCTCGTCGGTGATGGGGACCATGGCCGGGGTCTGGGTGATGGTCAGGTCGAGCGTGGCCAGGGCGGTCATGTCCTCGAGAAAATTGAGCTGGCCTTGGATCTGCTCGATCTGACCCCTCACCGCCGAGATCTCGTTGAACACCCTGAGCAGCTTTTCCGGGTCGGCATCCGGCTGTTGGCGCACCTCTTCGAGGAGAGCGCGCAACTCCACCTCGAGAGTCTGCAGGTTGGTCAGCCTGGCTTCGAGATCGATGAACTGCTCGGTGACATCCTGGGCACCTTGGGTCTCGGAGACCACCTCGTCGGCCAGGCCTTTGATCGCCGTCAAAGTGGCGGTGAGCCGGTCGGAGGGGATCCTCAGGGTCAGCGTGACCTCCGGTTGTGACTCCTCGCCGAAAGTCGGTGACACACTGGCCTGGGCGACGAACCCGCCGGCGTTCTCGGCGAGACGGACGATCTCGTCATAAGCGGCCCTGGTGTCGTCGGCGTGCAACTCGAGACGCGCCTGGCGGATCACCTTGCGCTCGTCGAAAATCTGCAAGGCGAGGTCGAAGCGTCCGTCGCCCTCCCGATAGAGCGCTTCCTCCTCTTCGGGGGACAGGGCCGCCTCCGCTCGGTCGGCCGTCACCGTTCCGCTCGCCGCCTGGGTCATGTCGGTGGCTGCATCGTCCGTCGCTCCCGAACACGCTCCGAGAACCAGCCCCAGAGCCAGGGTCATCGCGATCTGTCGCATGATTTCTCCTCACTTTCCGGTCGCAATGCTTGGACGGAACTCACATGCGCTCGGTTCCCGGTAGCTTTGAGGCCATGCACGGAGGATCAATGAGGGTTCTCGAGGTCTTCGGCGCCTCGGCAGACCTGGGGCGGGGTCATGGCTCCGCCTGCTCGGAGATGATCAAGAAGTATCTCGACGACCGGATCGGTCTCACCTCCCAGGAGGCCTGGAGCGGTTCCCGGGTGGACCGGGATTTCATCATCGACACCGCCGAGGAGACCCTGGAGCACCACCAGCGGTACTCGGAGACCCTCTACACCGAGATGATCGCTCTCGCCGAGGCGGCGGGGATCACACCGGCCGAGGCAGTGGTGGTTGGTGGTTTCACCGATCTAGTCGATGTCGTGCGGGGGAGGGTCGGGGCCGCCCCCGCCGAGAACAACTGCACCGCGGTGATCAACCCGAGCCAGGGGTTTCTCGCCCAGACCTGGGACATGCACGCCTCTGCCGGGGAGTTCGTCTTCATGCTCAAGATCGACCCCCTCATCGGTCCCAATGCCTTCGTGCAAACCACAACCGGATGTCTCGGTCAGATGGGGATCAACGAGGCCGGCATCGCGGTGGGGATCAACAACCTCACTTCGCTGGGGAAGCCCGGGGTCACCTGGCCCTTCGTAGTTCGCAAGGTTCTCGAGCAGACCGACTTCGAGGACGCGGTCGAAACCGTGCTCGATGCCGACCTCGCCGGGGGACACAACTTCCTGGTGATGGGTCCTGACGGTGACGGGGCCAACATCGAAGCCATGCCCCGGAGCAAGAAGGTGACCAGGTCCGACGGGTCGCCGCTGGTGCACACCAATCACTGTGTCCACCCGGAGACCGCGTCGGAGGAGGGTGAGCGGCTCCCCGAGCACATCGAGAGCTCCCGCCTCCGCCTCGACATCGGTACCCGGGCCGCCTCGGATCTCGAGGCCTTTTTCGCCGATCCCTCCATCGCCCGTCGGTCCACCGAGCCTGATCTCGTCGCCACCTGTGGGGCCGTGATCATGGAGCCGGCGAAACGCGAGATGCGGGCGGTGTGGGGAGTGCCCGGCGACCATCCCTGGGAGACCTTCCGGTTGTGAGCGAGGTCGAGATCGTCAATCTCGACGCCGACATGGCAGACGACCTGGAGAAGATCGAGCTCACCTGCTTCCCGATGGCAAATCCCGACGACCTCCTGTCCGCCGACGACATCCGGGCCTACGCCGAGACCTTTCCGGAGGGCTACTTCGTGGCGATGGTGGACGGCCGCCCGGTGGGGATGGGGGCCGGGATCTACCTCGACTTCGACTTCGACCATCCCCAGCACACCAT
>CAZAHX010000039.1:0-11678 GCA_964485005.1 uncultured Acidimicrobiaceae bacterium
AGGTGTGGCGATGACGAGGCCACCATCTCTGAGATGAGACCGCCCATGGAGTTGCCCACCAGGGTCGCCGGGCCGTGCGTCTCCAGGAAAGCGCGCACCGCCGATGCGTGGGTGTCCAATTCCCAGTCGGCCCAGGGCGGAGAGAGCCCGAAGCCAGGGAGGTCGATGGCGGCAACCTTGCCGGCTTTGACGAGGCGAGGGCCGACTGCGTCCCAATTGGCGATGGAACCGCCGAGGCCGTGGACGAGGACGATGGAGCGACCTTCGCCCCCGAGGTCCCTCCAATGAAGGGTCCCATGGGGAGTTGTCAAGTAAAAGCCCATGTCATAAAGGGTATCTGCGTTTGCCGGTTAGACCATGGGACCCGGGGCCCTTTGGGGTCTACATCCTTCATACAGGCCCGGGCCGACCCCGGGTATAGGATCGTGCCATGACCGCATTCGGCAGGTTGCTCACCGCCCTGGGTGTCCTCTGGATGGCATGGGCGATAGTCACCGGATTGCTCATCAGGGTGCAACCCGATATCAGCCTCCCCTTCCTCCCCGGTCTCCTCTTCTTCTTCGTGGGTCGGGCGATGAGCAAGGCCGGGCGGCGTAGGCCGCTGGAGGACGCCGAGCCGTCCTCGCAAGAGCCACCGATGCCGGCACCGTCTCGCCGGCGTCAGGTGTCGAGACCGACCCCAGAGACCCGCCACCAACCCGAGCCCGAGAGGCCCACCGATCCTGTGCTGGAGATCCCCGACATCGAGGAGGCCATCCTCGATGCCCCTCCCCCGATGACCTCAGACGAGATGGTGGCCGAGGCGCGCCGTCAATTCGGGCCCCGCCCCTTCGACGACGAAGACCACTAGTTGTAGTGCCCCGCCAGGTCCCTGGCCTCTGCCACTTCGGCCGCGAACACCGCCCGTCTCCCCTCCGCCTCGGGGTCGTCGTCCTCGAGCAGACCCCGATTCCGCGCCAGGGCCAGGGCCGAGCGGAACAGGGCTTCGTTGACGCTCTCTCCCTTCAGCTTCCCGTCCCTTCGATAGCGACGGGCCCTGGCCAGACATCTCCTCAGAAAGCCCTTCTCTTCGAAGAGTCCGCGCAGACCGGCCAACTCGTCGGCCACGACCGCATAGCCGTCCAGTATGGGAAGGACCACCCAGTGGGCCATGGGGGACCCCATCATGGAGAGCACGCTTTGGGTGCCCGCCGCCTCCACCAACTGCTGCCATCCCGGGGCATGGGCGGCGATCTCGGCTGACACGTCGGCGAGGAACTCTGTCTTTTCCGGGAAGAAGAACTCGAACTTGAGGAGGTCGCGCATTTCGAGCATCTCCTCTCGTATCGCATCGGAAGGGCTCGGCGTGCGCTCGGCGACAGATCTCAGCGCCATCTCGGCGATCGCCCTTCCCACGAAGAAGTGGGCCACCATGTTCCGGTAGTAGGAGATGCGGGCAATCTGCTCGTCGCTCAGCCAGAACACTCGGCCTCCATCTCTGTCCTCGCTCGAAACGTTGCCGTGCTCCGCCAGCCACTCCAGATTCGCCGCCACCACGGAAGCGTCCATCGTCGTTGCTTCCTCGGTGGTGGGCAGGTCCCGGTCCTCGATGTAGTCGAGGAGTTGGCGGCAGTCCCCGGTCAGGTCATCGAGGGCTCTGGGGGCGCCGCCCGATCCGAGCAGGGCGATGCTCACGATGGCGGTGGGGGTGATCGGGGTGGCCATGGCGATGCGATGCATCACCTCGAACGCCAGCTTCTGCAAGCCAATCGACTCGCCCTCGTCGTCGATGGAGTCGAGCACCTCGACCACCGAGACCGGCTCGGCAAAGCGTATGTGGATGTTCCCGTAGCGCCGTCGCATGGATCGGATCGCCTTCAGCAGCCACGAGAGCGACTCCTTCTCCTTTCCCATGCCCTGGGTCTCGCGGGCGTAGTCGGGGACGTCCTGGATGTGGTCGTAGGCGATCGAGACCGGGATCAACTTGACGTCGTCGGTCTTACCCCGTCTAAGGGAGTCGACGACATAGCTGAGGAGCCCGAACCGCGGGGGGAGCAGCTTCCCCGTGCGCGATCGCCCGCCCTCCAGGTACCACTCGAGCGGGAGTCGCTTCTCGATCAGGTAGTCGATGTATGCCCGGAGGACGATCTTGTACAACTCGTCGTCGCGGAACGACCTGCGGATGAAGAACACCCCGGTGCGTCTCACCAGCGGGCCGACCGGGAAGAAGTCGATGTTGACTCCGCCGGCAGTGTGGTTGGGAGGCAGGTCGTTCTCCCAGAGCATGAACTGGAGGGCGAGCCGGTCCAAGTTGGAGCGATGGGAGGGCAGGAAGACGATGGGATGGCGGCTGCCCAGTTCGGCCACCCGGCGCACCGCCTCGGGGTCGTATCTGATCTCCCTGTAGCCCTGGCGGTAGAGGGAGTGGATGGCGTTGGCGATGAGGTCGATCACATAAGGGCTGTGCGTGGCGGCGATCTCCCTGAGATGGCCTTCGGCTGTGGCGAGAGTCTCCTCTCTTGGGGTTTCCGTGTCGTCGGCAAAGCGGTGGACGGCCTCGACGAACTCCTGGCGGGAGAGGATGGCCTCGGGCACGAAACGGGGGATCTTGTACCGGTTGCCGCGGAGACGCCGCTCTGCCTGGTCCAGGACCCGCCATGCCCGCCGGGTGATGAAGGCCGTCAGCCCGTCCAGCTCCCCCGACGCCTCGTGGTCGCCCTCGAGCTCGGAAGCGCGGGCTCCGCGGCCGGCGATCAGCTCGATCCTGTCGGGATGAACCATCCTGGTCCACAGGGCGAGCAGGCCCCTCGGGTCACGGGGATCGCCGGGTTTGAAGGCGTCGGGCCAACCCACCGAGCGGCGGCCCTTCCGCTCCGGAGCCATCCATACCACCCGAATGGGGATGAGATACGGATCGTCCTCACGAGCCAGCCGGCTGAGCAACCGGGAGTCTTCACCAGCGACTCGACGACGAGACGAGGCGATCCTCACCGTCTCGGCCCCATCGCGCTTAGTCGACAGCCAGTCCCGCATGAGGCGAAGCTCGAGATCGGTGGCCGCGTCGAGCAGGTAGATCACCTCCGCCCCGTGGGGCCCGTCGAGCAGAGAATCGACGGATGAGGGGGTGGGCACGGATCCACTCTAAGTCGCTGCCAGAATCCGCAATCGTGCGGATCGTCTTACAGAGAGTCTCTTCGGCGTCCGTCCGCGTCGAAGGGAGTGAAGTCGCTTCCATCGGGCCCGGCCTCTGCCTCCTGGCAGGCGTGGCCCGGGGCGACGGCGACCCCGAGGTCGAGGCGGCTGCGGAGAAGATCGCCGGTCTCAGGGTGTTTCCCGACACCGACGGGAAGATGAATCTGTCCCTGGCCGACGTCGGAGGTGCGGTCCTCCTGGTCAGTCAGTTCACGCTGGTCGGCGAGGTGCGCAAGGGGAGACGCCCCTCGTTCTCGGCGGCTGCCGCCCCGGAGGCCGCCCGCGACCTGCTCGAGTCGCTGGCCGAGGCGTTGGGGGAACGGGGGCTGTCCGTCGCTCAGGGCGTCTTCGGGGCGCAGATGGAGGTCGAGTTGGTCAACGACGGTCCGGTGACCCTGGTCCTCGAGATCGAGGGGGGAGTCGTCCGCTGAGGGGGGAATCCCGCCAGTGCCTGTCGAAGACGAGAGCCCCGACACCTGCGGCCAGAGCGACCAACAGCGCCGGGTCGCCCACCCCCCAACCGGTGGACCAGGAGCTCCACGCCCAGAGGGCAGAGAACAGCAGCAGGCCGGCGACCGCGACGAGGGTGGCGAGTCCTGACGACCGCGTTATCAGCGCAGCCACTCCGATGAGGAGGACCACGGGCACCAGAACGGTCGGCCACGCGGCGAGCAGGACGCCGGCGGTGATGCCCAACCCCTTGCCCCCCTTTCCCCGATACCAGATGTTGTAGACGTTGCCTGCCACCGCTCCCAACCCGCCGACGACGGCGCCTGGGTCGGAGGCCAGGGCCTCCCCGACCAGGACCGCGGCCACTCCCTTGGAGATCTCCGCGAGCAGCACCGCGCCGGCGAGAGCTGGGCCACCGAGCCGCAGGGCGTTGTTGGCCCCGGGGTTGCCCGACCCGGCTCGTCTTAGATCGATGCCGGCGAGTCGCCCGAGACCGTTCGCCGTAGGGATAGAGCCGATGGCATAGCCGATCAGGGTGGCGAGAGCCGTCATGCTCCGACCTGGGCCTGCCCCGGCCCGCAGAAGCGGAGGAAGTCGCACCCCCGGCACCAGTCACCGGGGGTGGCGGACCACTCTTCGGCCTCGATCCCGGCGGCGAGCGAGTCGAGCGAGCGTCGCGCCTCATCGAGCCAGGCTTCGTCGACATGATGGGTCTGCACTTCGAGGCCCTTCCCGAGATGGGCGAAGGTGACATCGAGTCCCTGCGGAGGAGCGATGCCGAAGTCGACCTCCCGGGCCGCCAACGCATAGGCCTGCAGCTGCACGAGCCGGGAGGGATCGTCCTTGGGCCGCCCGCTCTTGAAGTCGACCACCTCCCATGACCCGTCTGTCGCATAGATGGCGTCGATGCGCCCCCTCACCCGATAGCCGCGGCCGAGCTCCAGGGAGAATGGGGCCTCGACCAGGGCGGCGCGGCCGTCGGCAAAGCGGGAGCCCAGATAGGCGTGGAATCCACTCCCGGACCGGGGGTCCTCCTCGCCGCCGTCTGACTCGTCGGCGGCGCGGTCGTACACGGCCTCGGCGATCGGCTCGAGGGGCGCCACGCCTCTCTGATGGAGCTCGATGCGACGATGGACCTCGGTCCCCCGCGTGGTGGCCGGGTTGTGCCGCCGGGGCAGGGGGTCGACCGCCGTCCAGTAGAACCGCTTCGGGCATTGGGCGTAGGTCACCAGCCCGGTGACCGACACGGTCTCGGTCTTCTCGGCCGGGCTCTCCTCGATGTCCTCCATCGCGAATAGGCGATCCCGCAGATCGGACACCGTCTCCATGTAGGGGCCGGAAAGACCGAGCTCCTCGGCGAGATCGTCCACGCGGCCCGGGTCGACGATGGCGTCCCGGACCGCCTGCTCCCAGCCCGAGGAGAAGAGGGGGTCGGGCCCCGACTCGGGCAGCGGCGGCCGCAGCAGGTCGGGCCGAGGGCCTTGCTCGGCGTGGCCCTCGTTACGGCACACCGGGCTCTCCGCGATCAGCTCGAACAGGGGAGAAGGCTCGTATGGGTTGACGGTCGGCTCGGGCAGGCCGTACCAATAGGCCCCCGAGGCGAGGAGCCGGCGCTTCGCCCTGGTGACGGCGACATAGGCCACCCGCCACTCCTGGCGCTCATGCCGGCTGCGCAGATAGTCCTTGCGGTTCTCGTCGTCGTCGGGGAGGTCGCCGAGGGTCTCGTCGATGCGCAGCTCCACCGGCAGATGCTCGGGGAAACGGACCGGATCCTCGAACTGGCCCGACTTGGCGGGGAAGTTGCCCCTGGTGAGGGCGGGCAGCGCCACCGTCTCCCACTCCAGGCCCTTGGCCCGGTGCACCGTCACCAGTGTCACCGCGTCCTCGCCGGAGAGGCGGGCCGAGTCGAGCTCTTCAGCCGGCTCCTGCTCCATGAGGTCGAGGTACTCGAGAAACGCCCGCACCGAAGGACGGCCGCTGAGAGGGCTCCAGTCCTCGGCCACGTCGAGGAGTCTGTAGATGTTGAGACGGGCGGTCAGCCGTGGTGTCGGCGGGAGCCCCTCGATGTCCTGCCAGGCACGGGTGCGGTCGAGGATGAGGCGAAGCGTCTCCACGAGAGTGAGCCCCTGACCTTCGACCAAAGCCTCCCGATAGACCTCGAGGAAGCGGGACAGCGCCTCTCTCGTCTCCGGTCTGAGACCGTCGACCTCGTTGGCCATCTCGATGGCCTCGAGCAGGGTCACCGGGGTGGGCTCGTCGGAGTCTTCGGAGTCGTCCACCTCCTGGGCGGCCAGCCAACGGGTGAGAGGGGCGAGGTCGGCGAGTCCCAGCCGGTAGCGGCTCCCCAACAGGATCTGAACCAGGGAGGGTGAGTCCTCGGGATTGTCCAGGATGGAGAGCCAGGCCCTCAGCTCGGCCACCTCCGGCACCGAGAGCAGACCCCCGATGTTGGCCACCTCCACGGGGATCTCGTGACGGGCCATGGCATCAACCACGATGGCGAAGTCCTTGTTCTTTCGGAACAGCACCGCCATGTCGGACCAAGCCTCACCGCTGTCGTGGAGCTCCTCGAAGCGCCGGGCGATCCACTCCGCCTCCTCGAGGGCGTCACCTGCCCAGTAGGTGCTCACCTCGGCCACCGCCTCGCGGTCCACCGCCTCGAGGAGATCGGCCGCGGGGTTTGCCTCCTGCCGCACCCTGTTGGCGATGTCGAGGATCCCCTGGGCCGAGCGGCGATTGAGGCGGAGCCCCCTCTGGCTGGCCGCGCCCCCGTCCGCGTCGGAGAAATGGACCGGGAAGAGCGTGAAGTTCTCTGCGGATGCCCCCCGCCATTCGTAAATGGTCTGGTCTTCGTCGCCCACCGCGATCACCGGGAACCCGTCGTCGAAGATCGTGGTGAGCAGGACCCGCTGTGCCGGGTTGGTGTCCTGGTACTCATCAAGGACCACCACTCGGTAGCGATCCCTGATCGCCCGGGCCAGCTCGGGGTGATCGGCGAGGAGACGGGCGGAAAGGGTCACCAGATCTGAGTAGTCGACCACCCGTAGCCTCCGCTTGTCGGCGTTGAAGGCGATGAGGGTCTCCGCCATCTCCAACCGCTTGGCCCAGGTGTCGTCGGGCTCCGCGGGCATCGTGGCGACGAGGTCCTCGGGGATTAGGAGGTGGTCGCCGAGACGGTCGCCCAACCGCCGTGTCTTGTCGAGGTCGCTGGTATGTGTGATGTCGAGGTGGTGGTAGGAGCGATGATGGAAGGTGTCGCTCATGAGCTGGCGGGCAAATGTGGGGGTGATCACCTTCGCTCTGTTGTCCACCCCGGCGAGGGCACCGAACTCGGAGAGGACCTGGGCGGCGAAGCCGTGATAGGTGTGGATCTCGGCCTGGCGGCTGGGGTCGACCGTGTCGGGCATGAAGTCGGCCACCCTCTCGGCGAGCTCGGCCGCAGCCTTGTTGGTGAAGGTGACTCCCAGGATCTCCTCGGGGTCCATCTCGTGATGGCGCACCAGGTTGGCGATGACCAGGGCCACGGTCGTGGTCTTGCCGGTGCCGGCCCCGGCTCTCACCCGGATGGGGCGGAGGCCGAGATCGAGGATCGCCTGCTGCTCCGGAGACGGGGTCAGGAGGCTCATGTCAGGTACGCCCCTCTCCCCTCCGGCCAGGCGGGGCAGGAGAGTCGGAACTGGCAGTGTCGGCAATGGCTGCCCGGTGTGGGGTCCCAGGCCTCGGATCGGATCGAGACCGCGACTTCGGCCATCTGCTCCCTCACCTGGTCGAGGCGGCTCATGTCCAGGCTGCGGGTGCTCACCGATCGCGTCTTCACCCTGGGGAACCACATCTCCGCCCTGGTCACGGCGCGACGAGCACCCAGTGCGGTGGCATAGAAGCCGAGCTGAAGCGACTCGGCGGCCTCGTCCTTGGTCGCCGCCGTGGAGCTCGTCTTGTAATCGACCACCGTGAGGCCCTCTTCGGTCTCCTCGACCCGGTCGATCCTTCCCATCCAGGTCACCCCCTCGATGACCGCCTCGACGATCTCCTCCACGGCAACGGGGGTGCCGCGGCCCGGCCACTTCTCGTAGAGCTTGGTGACCAATTCCTCGGCTTTCCTCAGCCAGGCGTCGTTGAGCTCATGGCTGCCAAAGCGCGCGCCCTCGGCCCAGACCAGGGCTAGGTGGCCGAGGGCGGTCTCCAGGGGGGCGTGAAGCTCACCGGTCCCGATCACCTCCCGCTCCGCTCGCTCCAGCACCTCGTGGATGAGACTGCCGAAGTGGGCGTATTGCGAGGAGGCGTCACCGAGACGAAGTCTCCGCTCCAGGGCATAGAGGCGGGGGCAGGTCTTGTAGGCGTCGGCCTGGCTCGGGGAGAGGCGGAAGGTCTCCGACAGGATGGGGGAGTCGGGTCCCGGCGCCGCGACCCCGGCGAAGCGGGCGGCGTCCCACCAATCGCCCGGCGGGCTGCCCAGCAGCCTGGCGGCGGCGAGCCGGCGGACTGCGGGAGCTGAGGGGTCGACCAGGGCCCGACGCAGCCAGATCTCGGCTTCGCCGATCGTCACCGGGTCGCGCTCGGGGTCAGAAGGCGGGCCGGGCGCCTGGGAGCTGCCCGCTGCGGCGAGGAGGAAACGGGAAGGACGGTGCTCCCCCTGATCGATGCCGGCATCGGTGGCGGTCCACACCACGCGACGGCGCGCCCTGGTCATCGCGGTGTAGGCGAGACGCATCTCCTCTTGGAGCTGGAAGAGATGCTGGGCATGGGGGTCCACGGTGCGCTCGGGGGAGAGCAGCTCGGGGCGGAGCATCCGCCGGCTCCGCCTCAGGTCGGGGAACACTCCTTCGACAGCGTTGGCTATGAAGACGACTTCGAACTCGAGACCCTTCGCCTGATGGAGGGTGGTCAGGGTCACTCCCGAGACCGTGGTCTCCGGGGAGAGCAGGGGATCGGCCTCGAAACCTTCCTCCTCGGTGAGCTCGAAATAGCGGGCGAGGGTCATCGCAGGGTCTCGCACCGCTTGCCTGTCCAGGGTCTGGGCGAACGAGGCCAGGGCGCGTCGCCAGCCGGCCCGATCCGACCCCTCGACCACCGAGTCGACCCCATCGAGGGTGGTCCAGACGTGCCAGAACCCGTCGGCGGCACAGGCCGTCGCCGCCCACCGGGTGTCCTCGACCAGCTCGGCCAGCCCTCTCGCCTCGGGTAGACCGGCGCGGATCACCACAGACCACGGCTCCCATGAGCTGCGGCGAAGCCTGAGGAGATCGCGCTCCTCCCTCACCGTCAGGGCGAACAGCGGGCCGAGGACGATGCGTCGCATGGCCCTGTCCGCATCGGCGGCCTGGAGCGGGGAGAGGGTGGAAACGCCACCGCCGGACATAGCCACCGTGACTAGGTCGCGGATGAGCACGACGGCCGGGTGGTCCACCAGCCTCCTGTCGGGCGAGTCGTGGGGGACGCCACGACGACGCAGTGCCCGGGAGAGCTCGTTGAGCAGCTCTTTCTTGGACCGCACCAGGACCGCGATCGACCGCGGGGGAAGATTGCCGATCCTGATCGCCTCCTCCACCTCGGAGGCGATCCACTCCGCCTCGGCGGACTCCTGATCGAAGACGTGCGCCTCCACCAACCCTTCACCCGGTGCAGGGTCGACAGGGCCGGCCTCACCGGGAAGCCCCCCGCCGGACACCACCCGCACCGCGGTCTCCAGGATCGGCGCGGGGACCCGGAAGCTCTGAGTGAGGACCTGGCGCCGGGCTTCGGGATGGGCCGTGGCGAAGGCGGCGACGTTGCGTAGCTCGGCTCCTCGGAAGGAGTAGATCGATTGGTAGGGGTCGCCGGCCACGGTGAGGTTGCCGTGCTCCGCGGCGAGGAGGTCGGCCATGGCGGCATGGGCCGGGGTGGTGTCCTGGTACTCGTCCACCAGCACATAGCGATGCCGCCCCGCCAGCCCGCGGCCCTGCTCCGCCTGGAGGAGCTGCAGGGCCGAGGTGAGCAGTACGCCGTAGTCGGTCTTGCCGGTGGCGGAGAGACGTTGGAGGTAGCGGCGAAAGAGGGAGGGCAGCCCTCGCCAATCGCTTCGCTCCGCGGCAAGCTCCACCAGCTCGTCGGGGCCGAGCAGACGCTCCGAGCAGCGCATGAGGAAGTCGGCCACCTCGGCGGCGAAGGCAGGCGTGTCGAGGATGCCGCGGTAGAGGACGGGCCAATCGCCGGGATCCTCTTCGGAGAGGATTTCGGCCACCAGCCCGACCTGCTCGGGCGTGGTGAGCACCGAGGGTGGGTCGCCGTCCGTGGCCGCCTCGAGGAGCCGGAGAGCCAGACTGTGGAAGGTAGTGGTGTCGATGGGGACCCCGGTGACCCCGATGCGGTCCTCGATGCGTCGACGGAGGTCCCCTGCGGCGCGTCTCGAGAAGCAGAGCACCACCACCTCGTGCCTCCCCGCCTTGCCCGAGGAGATGATGTGCTCCACCCGTTGCACCAGGAACTCGGTCTTGCCTGTGCCGGGCCCGGCGACGACGACTTGGTATCCGTCGCTATCGGCCAGCGCCGCGGGCCAATCCCCCGGGCCGATTCGGCTCTCCGGAGTCTCCACGGGGGCGATCGTAGGGCTCAAGCGGCCGGCGCCACCGGGGTCTCCACGACGGCGACCAGCTCGGCATCTATCCCGAAGATGCCGAGATAGGCCACCGGGTCGGTGACGGGTGCCGGTGTTTCTGCAGATGTCTCGGTGAATTGTCTATGTTCCATGTGGTTCAAGCTAAGGGCCGGGTGTGACAGAAACTCCAAAACTCGGCCCAGGCCCGCCAGCGACATAGGATTTCCGTAGACATGGAGTCGCAGAGCACCGAGAAGGCCGGTCTGAGACGCCCCGAGTACGACTCGCAGATGTACAACGAGGCGGTCGGTCAGTTCAACCGGGTGGCGGCGCTGATGAATCTCGACGAGAACATCGCCGACCGGCTCCGAGTCCCCCAGAAGGCGACGGTGGTGAGCTTCCCGTTCCGCCATGACACCTACACCGAGGTGGAGACGATCTTCGGCTACCGGGTCCAGCACCTGACCACGATGGGCCCGACCAAAGGTGGCATCCGCTTCGCCCCCGACGTGGACCTGGGCGAAGTCGCCGCCCTCGCCATGTGGATGACCTGGAAGTGCGCCATCGTCGGGCTTCCGTTCGGGGGCGCCAAGGGCGGCGTTCGCATCAATCCAATGGAACTTTCGCGCGCCGAGCTGCAGCGAGTCACCCGTCGCTACACGATGGAGATCATCAACCTGATCGGCCCTGAGACCGACATCCCGGCTCCCGACTTGGGGACGAATGAGCAGGTGATGGCATGGCTGATGGACACCTACTCCCAGCACGTGGGTCACGCCGTCCCCGCGGTGGTCACCGGAAAGCCGCCTGCCCTGGGCGGGAGCGTCGCCCGGCGGGAGGCCACCGGCCGCGGGCTGATGTTCCTCCTGCCCCAGGCGGCAAATGTCATCGATCTCAACCCGGAGGGCGCCACTGTCGCCATCCACGGCTTCGGGAACGTGGGCCGTTACGCCGCGGTGGCCACCGAGCAGATGAACGCAAAGGTGGTGGCGGTTTCCGACATCAGTGGCGCCGTCCACGACCCCGACGGGATAGATGTCGACGCCGTCGGGAAGTGGATCGACGAGAACCGGTTCCTCGAAGGTTATCCCGACGCCGACTTCATCGACGGGGACAAGGTTTTCGCCCTCGACGTCGATGTCCTGGTCCCCGCCGCCGTCCAGAACGTGATCCGGGCCGACAACGCCCCCGACATCAAGGCCAAGCTGATCATCGAAGGGGCGAACAACCCGATGACCCTGGAGGCCGACGACATGCTCCGGGAGCGGGGCGTGTTCATCGTCCCTGACATCCTGGCCAACGCCGGCGGTGTCACCGTCTCCTATTTCGAGTGGGTTCAGGACGTGCAGAAGTACTTCTGGACGGAAAACGAGGTCGTGGCCCGTCTCCGGGAGATCATGACCCGGGCCTTCGACGACGTGCACAGCATCGCCATCGCCGAGGAGGTGGACATGCGCACCGCCGCGCTGATCAAGGGGATCCG
>CAZAHX010000040.1:0-11615 GCA_964485005.1 uncultured Acidimicrobiaceae bacterium
CTGGACCCCGCCCGGAAGGGACAGGTCATAGGGACAGACCAGGCCGATCCTCATGTCAGTCTCGATCCGAAGGCCAGTTGGGCACCACCAGATGCCAGTGTGACGGTGCCGCGAGGATCAGCTGCTCCATCTCCGCGGCCAAATTCTGGGTGATCGCCCTCACCCGATCGGAGCGATTGCCCTCGCCCGGTACGGCCAAGGGGGGCTTGACCACCACCCGGTAGCCGTCATCGTCGAAGTATGTGGCGACCGGGATCAGGGGAGCCCCGGTGCGGATGGCGAGGGTGGCCGGGCCCGGCGGAAGCGTGGTGACCTCCCCGAAAAAGGCGACCTCGACCCCCCTCCCTTTGATGTCCCGATCGGAGAGGAGAGCCACGGCCTTGTTCTCGCCGAGGGCGGCCTCCAGACGTCGCATCACCTCTACCCTGCCCGTAGCCAGCACGATCTCGATGCCGAACTCGGCACGCATCGTTGTGAACCAGTCGGTGATCCGCTTGTTGGACAGCCGCTCCGCCACCGCCAGCACCTCGATATCGTTGATGCCCAAGATCGGGGCCGCGACCTCCCAATTCCCCATGTGGGGCAGCGCGAAGATCATTCCGGCTCCGGCATCCCGCGCCGCAAGCACCTGGTCGAGCCCCTCCACTTCGGTGGACGCCAATAACTCCGGGATACGCCTTTTCCTGACCCACAGCGCCTCCGCCCAATATCTCCCGTAGGACTCCATCACCTCGGCCGCCGCTGCATGGATGTCCGACCCGGGGCCGAGGACACGGGCCATGTTCCGCCGCGCCATCTCGCGTCGTCGCCGATCGGCAAGATGCCAGAGCCTCCCCCCCAACCGCCCCAGACGGCGCGCCGTCCCCGCCGACAACATTCCGAGGATCCCGAGCCCGAGCCTCAGCGCCAGATACCCGAGGAGGTGCCTCACGCCAGGTCTCGGTAGGTCCTCCAGAACCTGCTGATGGCGGTCAGCCACACCAGGACGACGAAGACCCAGAGCATCAACTCGACGACCCCGAAGATGAGCCCGGCGCTGAAGAGGATGACCCGCTCCGCCCTTCCCATGAGGCCTCCTCGCCCATCGAAGCCCTCCGCCTCGGCGCGAGCACGCATGTAGGGCACCAGGATCGCCCCGCCGAGGGAGAGGATTATCAGGAAGAGGATCCGGGCATCACCGGCCTTGGCCACGGCCAAGCCGGCGAATGCCGCGATTTCTCCGAGCCGGTCGAATGCGGCGTCGAGGAAGGCCCCGCGTGCCGTCACCGAGTCCGAGGCCCTGGCCACTGCCCCATCCAGCCCGTCGAGCAGCGCACCGGCGAGAAGAATGGCCGCCCCGAGGGCCAGATCCCCATTGGCGATCACCACCGAGCCGCCGACGACGACGGCAAGACCGAGGAAGGTCATCACGGCAGGTGTCATGCCCAACGCGGAAAGCGCGGTACCGATGGGCTCGAGGAACCGGGTCACCCGCGGCCTGACCCGCATGTCGATCACGAGCGGCAAAGTAGCACCCGGCCTGGGAGCCACGCCACACCGGCCGTTAGGATCGGGTTTTTCCCAAGGAGGTCATGTGATTCCCGAGAAGGTCCGCAACGTGGCGCTGGTCGGTCATGGCGGCAGCGGGAAGACCAGTCTCGCCGAGGCCCTGCTCTTCATCGGAGGAGCCATAAAACGCAAGGGCTCGATCGAACAGGGAACCACGGTGTTCGACTACGAGCCCGAGGAGATCGAGCGAGGAATCTCGTTGAGCCTGGCAGTGGCCACCGTGGAGTGGAAGGGCACCCGAATCAACCTCATCGACACCCCCGGGGCCGGCGACTTCGTGGGCGATGCCCGCTCCGGTCTTCGCTGTGCCGACCTGGCCCTATTCGTCGTCTCCGCGGTCGACGGAGTCGAGGTGCAGACAGAGCAGCTGTGGAGGGCCGCCGAAGAGGAGGGCATCCCACGAGCAATTGTCATAAACAAGCTGGACCGGGAGCGTGCCTCCTACTCGCGGACCCTCGATGAGCTGCGCAGCGCCTTTGGCAAGTCAATCGCCCCCATCCAGGTCCCCATCGGCTCGGAGGGCTCCCTTAGTGGCCTGGTGCGGGTGGCCACCGAGCGGGCCTACGAGTATGCCGACGGGTCAGGGACCGGCAAGCAGGTCGAACTTCCCACCGAGGTCGAGGACCTGGTCCACGAGGCACACATCGGGTTGGTGGAAACGGTCGTGGAGACCTCCGACGAGATGATGGAGGCCTACTTCGAGGGCAAAGAGCCCAGCCGGGAGCAGATCGTGGAGACAGTCCACAACGGGATCATGTCGGGAGAGTTGAGCCCGGTCCTCATTGCCTCAGCCGAGAAGCTGATCGGGATCGATCTCCTCCTCGATTTCTTCATCGACTACGGGCCCAACCCGCTGGAACGGGCTCTCCCCCCACTTGCGGCGGGAGAGCCCATCGCGCCCTCCACCGACGGTCCCGTGCTCGCCTACGTGTTCAAGACCGTCTCCGACCCCTTCGTCGGCCGCATCTCCCTGTTCCGCACCTTCACCGGGACAGTCAAGGCCGACCAGGAGCTCGAGCTGGCCAGGGGCGGCAAGGTCAGGCTGCACAACCTATTCAAGCTGCAGGGCAAGGAACATGAGGACGTCGGCGAGCTGCCGGCAGGGGGCATCGGCGCGGTGGCCAAGGTCGAGGATCTCCATCCCGGCGACACGCTGCGCAGCGCGGACATCGCGGCGGTGATCCAGCCCGTCGTCTACCCGCGTCCTGCCGCCGAGCTGGCCATCAGCCCCCGTTCTCACCACGACGAGGAGAAGCTCTCCACCGCGTTGCGCCGCATCGAAGAAAGCGATCCCACTGTCAAGGTGGAGCGGCGCACGGAGACGAACCAGACCATCCTCGCCGGACTGGGCGACAGCCACCTCGAGGTGACCCTGGCCCGGATCCGCCGTATGTTCGGGGTCGAGATCGACGCAAGCCTCCCCCTCATCCCCTACCGGGAGACCATCACCGCCACCGCGGAGGCCGAGGGCAAGCACAAGAAGCAGACGGGCGGGCGCGGTCAGTTCGGGGTGGCCTTCGTCAGGTTTGCCCCCCTTCCCCGGGGCAGCGGCTACGAGTTCATCGACTCCATCAAGGGCGGATCGGTCCCACGGGGGTTCATCCCCGCCGTCGACAAGGGGGTTCGTGAAGCCCTGGACCGGGGAATCCTCGCCGGCTACCCGGTGGTCGACATCTCCGCCGAGCTGTACGACGGCAAGTACCACTCGGTCGACTCCGACGAGATGTCGTTCCGCATGGCGGGCATCCAGGCTCTGCGCACCGCCACGCCCAACCTCCGGCCGGTACTCCTCGAGCCGATCATGAAGGCCAAGATCATCGTCCCCGAGGACCATCTGGGCGATGTCATGGGGGACATCAACTCGAAGCGAGGCAGAGTCCTGGGCATGGAGGGCAACGGGAACCTGCGCGAGGTCTCCGCACTGGTCCCGATGGCCGAGATGCAGCAGTATGCCGCCGAGCTGCGATCATTGACCTCGGGAAGAGGAACCTTCGAAGTGGAATTCGACCATTACGAAGAGGTGCCCCATCAGGAGGCACAGCAGATCATCGCCGCCGCCAAGAAGGCGGAGGATTGACCGGGAGAGAGATGGCAGAGGCCAGGTTCGAATACGAGGACCACGAGCTCACCCTTCCCGTGGTGAGTGGCACCGAAGCCGACGCCGGCGTGGACATCTCCGGCCTGCGCGGGAGTACAGGCCTGGTCACCCTGGACAGCGGCTTCGCCAACACCGCCGAGGGCCGGTCGGCGATCACATACATAAACGGTGAGGAGGGGATCCTCAGATACCGCGGCTACCCGATCGAGCAGCTCGCCGAGAGCTCCTCATTCCTCGAAGTCGCCTATCTGCTCCAATACGGAGAGCTGCCCACCAAGATCGAGCTCGAGGACTACCAGGAGAGCATCACCCGGCACACGTTGCTCAGAGAGGACGTGAAGCACCTCTTCGAGGCCTTCCCCCACGCCGCTCATCCCATGCAGATCCTGGCTTCGGCGACATCGGCCCTGGCGACCTACTACCCCGACGCCTTGGACCCGCTCGACCGAGAGTCGGTCGATCTGGGCGCCCGCAGGCTCATCGCCAAGACTCCCACCATGGTCGCCTGGTCCTACAAGTACCGGGTACACCAGCCCTACATCTACCCGGACAACACGCTCGACTACGCCTCCAACTTCCTGCGGATGATGTTCTCGGTGCCGGCAGAGGAGTTCCTGGCCGACGAGGTGGTGGTCCGCGCCCTCAACATGCTGCTCATCCTCCATGCCGACCACGGCCAGAACTGCTCCTCCTCGGCGGTGCGGCTCGTCGGGTCCGGCCACGCCAACATCTTCAGCTCGATCGCGGCCGGCATCCACGCCCTCTCCGGCCCGCTGCATGGGGGCGCCAACCAAGCGGTCCTCGAGATGCTCCACGAAATCGTCAAGTCAGGCGACGACCTCGACACCGTGATCAAGAGGGCCAAGGACAAGGACGACCCGTTCCGGCTGATGGGATTCGGGCACCGCGTCTACAAGAACTTCGATCCCCGCGCCAAGATCATCAAGACCGCCGCCGAGGAGGTGCTCACCTCGCTGGGCGTGGACGACCCGCTGCTCGACCTCGCCATGGAGTTGGAGGAAGTGGCCCTGTCCGACGACTACTTCGTGGAGCGGAAGCTCTATCCCAACGTCGATTTCTACTCGGGGATCATCTACCGCGCTATGGGCTTTCCCACGGATATGTTCACCGTTCTCTTCGCCCTGGGCCGGCTTCCCGGCTGGATCGCCCAGTGGCGGGAGCTCTCCTCCAACCCCGAATCCAGGATCTTCCGACCCCGGCAGCTTTACAACGGCCCCGAGAAACGGGACTACGTCCCGATCGGGGATCGCTAGTGACCCCTAGACGGGACTGATCGTCTCCCGGTAGACCTCGCGGACCTCGCCGTCGACGGCGTCCACCACCACCAAGGCCCGCTCGTCGGGCGGGTCCACGGCCGAGTAGAGGACAACGGCCCAGCGAGGGCGTGATCGCCAGCCTGCGAATCGCACCGAGGCCGAGGCGTGGCCGATGGGAAAGTCGACTGCCGACCCGGCCACCTTGAGGGCCTCGTTCTCGTCTACCCGAAGCGGCCACGAGGACATGAAGTGCCACCCGGCGAGGGCCGCCAGACCAAGTGCCACCGCCCAACCTCCTTCGACGACCAGTAAGGCGATGACCGCTGCCCCCAGATAGGCCCACCCCGCCAACCGCCTTCGCTGCGGTGAGGGAAACCGGTAGACCCCGGCCACATTGGCGTCGAGGTCCTCCTCGATCGCCACCAACTCGGCTAGATCGCGGTCGATGTGGATGCCGGTCCGGTCGACCCGGGGCTCCTCGGCGCTCATGAGGGCGGCCGGGCCATGTCGGCGAGACGATTCGTCGCCTCGATGAGGGGGACATCCCTGGTGTCCCGGTCCTCTCCGTACATGCGCATGCCCACGGTGCCCTGGGCCATGTCGTCGTCACCCACCACGAGCACGGCGGGGTGCTTGCTGGTCATGGCGGTCCTGATCTTGTCGCCAACGGTATCGCCCGACTTGTCCACCTCGACCCTGAGACCGGCGTCACGGAGCCGGTCGGCCACTTGATCGGCGTAGCCCTCGTGGCGATCGGCGACGGGGATCACCGACACCTGCACCGGCGCCAGCCACATGGGGAAGGCCCCGGCGTAATGCTCCACCAACACTCCGGTGAACCTCTCGATCGATCCGGCCTTGGCGCAATGGATCATGTAGGGCCTCTCGCTGACGTTGCCCGGGGCGGTGTACTCCAAGCCGAAGCGCTCGGGGAGCGCGAAGTCGAGCTGGATCGTGGAGCACTGCCAACGGCGCCCGATGGCATCCCTGACATGGACATCGATCTTTGGCCCGTAGAAGACCCCCTCCCCCTCGGCGACCCGGTAGGGGACTCCATGAGCCACCATGGCGTCGGCGAGTGCCTGCTCGGTGACATCCCAGCGCTCGGGCTCGCCGATCATCTCCTCGGGCCGGGTGCTCAAATCGGCCTCGAACTCGGTGAATCCGAAGTCACGCAGCCAGGTGAGCACGAAGTCGAGATGCATCTTCAACTCGCCCTGGATCTGCTCCTCGGTGCAGAAGGTGTGCGAATCGTCCTGAGTGAACCCCCGAGCCCGCAGGAGACCGTGGATCACACCCGACTTCTCGTACCGGTACACGCCGCCAAGCTCCCCGAGGCGTACCGGGAGATCGCGATAGGAGCGCCCTCTGCTCTTGTAGATGAGAACGTGGAAGGGGCAGTTCATTGGCTTGACCTGGTATTCGGGGTCGTCGCCGCGCTGCATCCGGGGATACATGTTCTCCTCGTAGTAGTCCATGTGACCCGAGGTCTCCCACAGCTCCGCCTTCCCCAGATGGGGCGTGAACACGAACTCGAACCCGAACCTCTCATGCAGACGCCGGCTGTGGTCTTCGATCAGCTTGCGAAGCTGACCCCCCTTGGGGTGCCACACCGCCAGACCGGAGCCCAGCTCCTCGGGGAAGCTGTAGAGATCGAGTTCTGGCCCGAGACGACGATGGTCCCTCTTCTCCGCCTCCTCGAGACGGGTGAGGTAGGCGTTGAGATCGGCGGTAGATGCCCACGCCGTGCCGTAGATGCGCTGCAGCTGCTCACGGTTCTCGTCGCCCCTCCAGTAGGCGCCCGAGGAACGAAGCAGTTTCATCGCCGGGATACGCCCGGTCGATGGCAAGTGCGGCCCCCGGCAGAGGTCGACGAACCCGTCGTTGCGGTAGGCGGTGACCTCCTCGCCGGCGGCGCCCTCGGAGGGGTCGACCGACTCGATGATCTCCAGCTTGAACTTGTGGTCTGAGAACACCTCGAACGCCTGGTCACGGCTCATCACCAACCTCTCGAACGGCTGATCCTCCTCGATGATCTCCCGCATCCGATCCTCGATGCGCTCGAGATCCTCGGGGGTGAACGGCTCCGGGACCTCGAAGTCGTAGTAGAAGCCATCCTCGATCGGCGGCCCGATGGCGAAGGTCGCCCCCTCGTAGAGATCGAGCACAGCCTGGGCGAGGACATGGGCCGCGGAGTGCCGCAGTATGTGGAGCCCCGTGTCGCTGTCCAGGGTGATCACCTGAAAAGCTCCTCCCCGCTCGATGGGCCGGTCGAGGTCGAGAAGACGACCGTCGACCTCCACCGCTACCGCGGCCCTGGCCAGCCCCGGCCCGATGGCGCGCGCCGCCTCCCTCCCGGTGATCCCTTCGGGATGCCTGGCCACGGTCTCGTCGGGGAGCTGCAGCTCTAGCGGCAAGATGCTCCAATCATGGGTGGCAGGGTAATGACCCTCCAGGCGAGTCACTCGAGCTTTACCCACCCGCAAATCCACGGGATCCGGCCAGCTCGCACTTAGCCTTTTCTTGGCTGAGCCAAGGAGGACGGACGTGCTGGAGACACTGGTGGTCGTCGCCTCGGCATCTGGTCTGTTCGCACTGGCCAGAAGCTCCCGGGGCTACGAGACGTTCAAGGTCAACCCCAGTCTGGTGGGCATGCTCACCGACGATCGGGGGGAGGATCTTCCCTGCCCGTGGTGTTACGGTCCCACCGACGAGACCGACACGAGATGCCGCGGGTGTGGGCGCAAGTTCGGATGACGATCCACGGCGGACGGGACCGATGAGGGCCTCTAGCTGGATCACCAACCCGGCCCCCGGGTCCTATCGTGGGCGTCGTGAGCAGGGTTGGACTCGTCCTCGGTGCCGGGGGCATAACCGGTGCGGCATACGAGATGGCGGCGCTCATGGCCATCGAGCTCGCCACCGGGTGGGACCCCAATGAGGCCGAAGTCGTAGTCGGCACCTCGTCGGGCGCCTTCGTCGGCTCCCTGGTGAGACACGACGCGCTCAACCTCGACTGCCTGGTGATGCCGGAGGACGAGCGAAAGGACGTCGCCGAGCGCATCAAGGCTCATGTCTATGCCAGGGGCAGGGGCCCGGGGGTGGCCAAGTGGGTGCGTCACGGCATAGTCCCCGGAATCAAACGCCCGGGCCTCACCATGCTCCTCGGCACCCCCGCCCTCTATCACGCCTCGGGCCTCGCCGGCTGGGTGGCCACCCACATCGGCGACGAGGCCGCGGAGAGGTGGCCGGAGCGATCCACCGCCATCGTTGCCTACGACCTCCGCAACTCGGTCCGCATCCCGTTCGGCACCGCTACGGCTCCCAGGGTCGGGATCGCCGACGCCGTCGCCGCTTCGTCGGCAGTGCCCCTGGTATTCGCGCCTTACCAGATCGACGATGGCCTGTACGTGGACGGCGGGGTGGTCTCGGGGACACATGCCGACCTGGTCCTCGCCAGCCCCGCGCCGCTCGACTTCGTCCTGGTCCTCGCGCCGATGGCCGCCGAGGTGCGGCGAAGACGAGCCAGGTTCCACGAGGGCATGTTCGACCGGGTGGGTCTGCGAGCCCTGCGTTCGGAGGTCGAGACCATCGAGTCCCACTGGCCGGATTGCGAGGTGCTGGTGCTCAGCCCGTCGCCGTCGGTGCAGAACGCGATGCGACCCAACCCGATGAGCTCCTCACGCGCCGTGGCCACCTTCATGAGGACTCTGGTCGCCATGAGGAGGACCCTGGCCCAGCCAGAGGTCTGGGAGCCACTTCAGAGACACATCGCCCTCGGAGGAGTCACCCCGAGCGCTGCAGCTCGCTGAGCTCCTCGTCCCGGCTCTCGGCGAGCCGGGAGATGGCGGCGACTGCCACCGACCCCAGCACAATTGCCAGCACCACCAGCGGCCAGTCGCCCCCTGGTGCGGCAACGTTCGGACCGGTCACCCCGTCGGGCCAGGGCCACAGGACCCGTGTCGACCCGGCCATGAGGCCGACGAGCCCGGCCATGACCAGGTCGTGGTGTCGTCGCAGAGCCCAGTAGAGGAACTGGGAGAAGAAGGCGAGCCCAACGACTGCGCCGATGACGAAGATGAGCACCATTGTGAGGTTCCGGTCGTTGACCGCGCCCAGCACCGGGGCGTACATGCCCACGAGAACCAGGATCAGCGACCCCGAGATCCCGGGGAGGATCATGGCGCAGATGGCGAGGGCCCCGGCCGCGAAGAAGATCACCGCAGAGGGATCCTGCGGTATCCGTCCCGCGCCGGCGCCCAGCGCGAGGAAGAGGGCGATGGCGACTACCAGGGCGACGACGACGTGAACGCCCCGCTGCTCACGCAGCAGCCGCCAGCCGATGACCACCGATCCCAGGACAAGACCGAGGAAGAGACCCGCCAGCAGAGTGGGGCGCTCCTCGAGTTGCCTCTCCAGGATCCCGGAGAGAACGACTACCGCGGTGAGGATCCCGACGAGGAGGGGAATGAGGAATCTCCACTCCACCTGGCCGAGATGATGACGCATGCTGGGTCCGTCGGCCTTGAGTGCGGCGCCCAGCGCAGAGCTCCCCTCCCGTACCGAGAAGACGAGACGCTCGTAGATCCCGAGCACCAGGGCGATGGTGCCTCCCGACACCCCGGGCACCAGATCAGCGGTCCCCATCAGGAAACCACCGGCCAGGGTGCGGATGATCTCGATCACCGGGCGAGTATGGCGAGAGGGGTCGTCCCCGCCAAGGATCAGACGGCTTCCGCCGGATCGGTGTTGGCCCCGGACAACAGTGCGACGACGTGTTCTTCGGGACTGGGGCGATAGGCGCCGGACAGCAGGGCAGCGATCGGTGTGGCCCCCGCCGGCTCGACGACCAGGCGGGCTTGCCTCCAGAGCCAACGTTGCGCCTCCACGATGTCGTCCTCGGCGACGAGGACCGAGGCGTCCACCCAGTGGTTGGCCTCCCACGCCAGGTTCCCGATGGTCCTCGCGCCCAATGACGAAGCGGCGATCCCGCCCACCGGCGCCTCCACCGGCCCCCCGGCCTCCCTGGCCTCGTGGAAGCCAGGGCACAATTCGGGCTCCACGGCGACCAGCCGGCGGTCTCCCTGAAACCAGTTGGCGAGACCTGCGATCAGCCCTCCCCCTCCCACGGCCACCAAAACGGTCTCGGTATCGGGAACCTGGCCCTCTAGCTCCGGCCCGATGGTCCCCTGGCCGGACACCACTCCAGCCTGGTCGTAGGCGTGCGCCTCGAAGGCTCCGCTGTCGTCGGCCCATCGTCGGGCCTCGGCGAGCGCCTCGTCGTAGAAGCCTTCGACGACTCGGACGTCTGCGCCGTGCTCACCGATGCGGTCGATTTTCTCCGCAGGCGAGCTGGCGGGCACGAAGACGGTTGCCGGCAACCCGAGCCGGTCGCAGGCGTAGGCAACCGCCAGCCCGAAGTTGCCCCCCGACGCCGCCATCACTCCCACGGTTGGGATCTCGTTCTCCGTGAGCAGGGAGAAAGCGCCCCGCGGCTTGAAAGAGCCGGTGACCTGGAGTTGCTCCAGCTTGAGGGTGAGGGGGTAACCGGCGTCGAGCACGTCTCCGAAAGAGAGCACCGGAGTGGTGCGGACATGCCGAGCGATGCGATGAGCAGCCGACTCGATACTGGCGCGGGAGACCTGTGATCCCAAGACGATCGTGGGCGGTAATGGACTTGAACCAATGACCTCTCGCGTGTGAGGCGAGCGCTCTACCAGACTGAGCTAACCGCCCGGAAGAGCTGAGATTACCGGCTCGAGCTGGCCTAGTCGATCCGGCTCGTACACTCGTCCGTCTTGAGGCTGAGCGAATTCGAGCGAGTGGTCGACGAGGCCCTCGAAGGTCTCCCCGAGTGGGTGTTCGAGAAGATCGACAACGTCGTCATCGTGGTCGAGGAGGAGCCCGATCCCGATCAAGGTGATGTTCTCGGCGTCTACGAGGGTGTTTCACTCGCGGAACGAGCGGATTATTCGGGTGTCCTTCCCGACCGGATCGTCATATTCCGACGACCACATCTCCATCTCGGTCTGGCACGAGACGAGCTGACCATCGAGATCCGCAAGACCGTGCTCCATGAGCTCGCCCATCACTTAGGGATAGACGACGATCGTTTGACCGAGTTGGGCTGGGATTAACGCCGCCGCGTCTCAGGCACTCCCGCGGCCCGAAGTGTCTTCGCCGGCACACCGAACTCGCGCCACGCGGTGTAGGTGATCCCTTTCCGCTCGGAGTACGACTTGACGTTCTCGATGAAGTCGGCCTCGATGGCCTCGAAGTCGTCCTGGTCCTCTGCCCTGGACAGGGCCTTCTCGATGTCCAACTTGGACTGGAGGAGATCCACGGTCTTCAGGGGATCGTCGGTGCCCTCGATCTTCTCGTTGACCTTCTCGAGACGGCTTTGGAGGGTCTCCTTGCTGGATTGCCGGCCACTGCCCCGAGCCTCGACGGCCCTCAGATAGGACTTGATGGCGCGGGCCTCTTTTCTCCCCCGGGCCAGCGCCTCCTTGTGCTCTTTCGACATCGGCATTAGACGACGATCCTCCTCTTTTCATGACGGGCGGTTAACCCGCCGGCATGGACGGTTGGGAAGGAGATCCTAATCACAGATCAGGGTGCAAAGTCCACCCGGCGAGCGCGGGCCAAACTGAGAAGCTCTACCTTCGAGAAGTGTGGCAATATCCCCTAGTGGA
>CAZAHX010000041.1:0-11414 GCA_964485005.1 uncultured Acidimicrobiaceae bacterium
ATTCCCGCTGATCACGTTCCCGCGGATCGTGTTGGCGCTTGCCGACGCCATGCGGATGCCGGGGCCGGTGTTGCCACGATCCGAAGAACCGGAAGAGTCGGTGCCGATGAAGTTACCGATCACGTCGTTGTCGCTGGCCCCGCTGATATGTACGCCCTCTCCAGTGTTGCCGGAGATGGTGTTGGGCTGACCCACTCCAGTTCCGCCGATGGTGTTCTGGGTCGCCGAGGTTTGGATGAGCACTCCGCCACCCGCGTTTGGTAGAGCGTCTCCCGCCGTGTTCAGCCCTATGACGTTGTTGTGGAGAACGTTGCCGGTGGCCGTGGCGTTGCTGATGCCCACTCCCGGCCCACTGTTCCCGGAGATCAGATTGTCGACGACCAGGTTGTCGGCGCCAGTGAGAAATATCCCATGAGCGCCGTTGGCGATGGCGCTGGTGCCATTGCTGGTCCCTACCAGGTTGTGGTCGATGGTATTGCCGGATCCGGACACGGAGACGCCGGCGTTGGTGTTCCCGGCGAGGATGTTGCCGACTCCTTCGAACCCAATGAAGTTGCCGTCGGTCTGGACCTGAACCCCGTCGTTGCCGTTGCTGTGGATGACATTGGCGTAGACGAAGTTGCCGCCGCTGCCGAAGATGCCCACTCCCGGCCCGGTGAAGCCGAAGATCTCCAGGCCTTTGATGGTGCTGCCATCCGAGCCCGCGCCGAGCGCGAATCCGGTCACCCCGCCGCCGAGATCGCCACCTCTTACATCGATGAGCGGTGCACCGGGGTAGTCCGGTTGGGTGGTGCCGTCGATGATCACCGGGTCGGTGATTGTGGGGAGGGCCGAGTTCACCGTGATAGTGGCGGTGCCGCTTTCACCGACTGCGATGTTGAACTTGATGACGTCTGCGCCGGCGTGGGCGTTGGCCTCTTCGATCGCCTCCCTCAGGGTGCAGACCGCGGTCCCGTCGCCGGTTCCGGTGTCACAGACGCCGTCAGGAGTGTCATCCCCCTCGTCTCCGGTCGAGTTCACCACGAAGGTGGCTCCGTGCGTGGCCAGCACCGGAGGAGCTGGTACGAAAGGGACTAAGACAGCAACGAGGACGAGCGCTAGCCAAAGGTTGAACCAGCCGCTTCGTGTACCACCCACGCTAAACCCCAGACGCCGCTCTACGGATGCCCGCTCAGGAAAAATCCCCAAGGATGATCCGCACCATACTCATAGTCGTCTGACGCTGCGCCGAAAAATTCATTGAACTTCAGGTTCAGGACAGACAGCAGGCGACTGCCAGGCTGACAGCGTCCGACAACTCCATGTCCATCCCTCGATGTCGCGCCTCTGAACGCTGCTGCTCGGTGAGATCGGGGTCTGTCTGGATTACGCGGTCCACGAGTTGCTCCTCCAGGGAGAGTGCCCTGGGCGTTTCGAGCTCTTCTCGCAATCGATCGGCTGCACCAACCAGCTCGAGAGCCGGCAAACCCTCGCCTTCACGAGCAGCCAGCATGGCTATGTCTTCGAACAAGAGGGCCAGAGCCCAGCGATCCCCATAGGTGCTGAAGGCTTCAACGCTTCTGGCATAGTGCCGGCGGGCCGCGGCCAGGTCGCCAATGCTGCGATTCGCGTTGGCGAGGTTGTGCTCGCTGAGGGCAACCATCCACGAGTCTCCCACCTCGAGACCCAGACTCCTCGCCTCAGAAAAGAGCTCCCCCGCCTCCTCGTGATGGTCCCTCCTCATTGCGTTCATCCCCAGGTTCATCTTCGACACTCCAATGGACCAGCGATCGCCGATTGCAGACCGGAGATCGAGTGCCCGAGCGTGGAACTCATCAGATTCAGCGAGGTCACCTGATTGGGCAGCGACGATGCCCAGGTTGGAGAGGAGGCTGGCCATGGCAGAGCGATCGTCGAGCTCCTTCCGGATGCGCAAGCTCATCTCATAGCGGGTCCGGGCTGACTCCAAGTCTCCCTGCTGCGCGGCAATTGTGCCTGCGAGGTGGAATACCCGCCCTTCACCGGCGAGGTCCCCCACCTCTTGGAATCCGGCGAGAGCACGATCGAGCCGCTCCGATGCCTCGTCGTAACGACCCTGCTTTCTTGCGACTTCTGCCAGTGCTGTTTCACACCAGGCGATTTGCTCCGCATCGCTCGCGGATTGCGCCAGAGCCAGCGCCTCTTTCTCCACCTCCTCGGCCTTGCTCCAGTCTCCCGCCAACTCGAGCACCTCGCCAAGATCGACGAGCACCGCCGGGCGCTCGCCATCATCGAGGAGCGGAGCCAGCCTCTCGAAATACTCGATCGCCGCAGAGTTGGCATAGGCGGCTTTCGCGGCTTCTCCAGCTCGTCGCTGATAGTCGATCTTCTTCTCCAAGTTGTCGCTGTGCCAGAAATGATGAGCGAGGAGATCGAGTTGAAGCTCGAGGGCATCCACATCCCGGCTCTCGAGATAGGTACCGGCCGACTCATGCAGCATCGCCCGGGTGGCGAACGGCATGCTCTCGTAGGCGACGTCACGGGTGACGGCGTGGTGGAAGGTCCATGACTCGTCTTCCTTACGATCCGGGGTGACGAGGTCAGCCTGGCGCAACGTCTCCAAATTCGACCTGATCTCCCCCAAGGTCCCCAGGTCGGGGTAGACGCCTCCAAGAGTGGGGGGATCGAACTCCCGACCAACGACGCTTGCCACCTTCAGCGCCGCCCGGGGCGCATATTCCAGGGAGTCGACACGGCTCAGCACCAGCGCATGGAGGCTCTCCGGAAGCTCGAGACTCTGGAGCGACTTGTGATCTGATGGATCCATCGCGTGTTGGCGTATGAAATTCACCAGCTCCTCGACATAGAAGGGATTGCCCCCTGAACGCGTCGCGATGATCTCGATGAATTCATCGCCCACGGATATGTCCCCGCCGAACTGCTGCTCCAGCTTCGAACCAATCACCTGCTCCACCATGCTCCTGGGTAGCCGATCGAGCGCGATCTCCTCGAACAAGGGGAGAAGCTCGAGACGGTGCCGGAAGTCGGGATCAATCTCGGGCCGATACGCCACCATGAAGAGAACCGGCAGGCGGTCGGTCTCGCGGACGAGAACTTCGAGAAGATCGAAGGAGGGGCCGTCGACCCAGTGAAGATCCTCCAGAATGATCACCAGTTGCCGCTTCATGGCCTCGGCTCGCAGCACCGCAGCAAGGAGGCTCTCCAGCGAGGCCTTGCGCACTTTGGCGTCGAAGGAAGCCGTAGTCGCATTCTCGGGGATATCGAGACCGAGAAGACCTCCAAGCAAAGGGGCACGCCGCACGAAGTTCGAGTCGATCTCTCCAAGCCGATGATTCAGCTTCTCGACCTGGCTGTGATCGCTTAGCTGGTGATCCAACGACAGCAGGGATCTCCACACCTGCCGCCAGGCGAGATAAGTGGTATTCGCACCGAACGCTTCAGCCTGACCCAGCGCCACCGGAATGTCTGACGCCGTCATCGATCTGATCGCCTGAGCCACCAGACGCGACTTGCCCATGCCGGCTTCGCCGTTCAGTCCCACGATTGACCTCTCCCCCCTCGAGGCCGCTTTCAGACGGGATTGAATCCGGTCCAATTCACGATCTCGACCCACCATCGGCAGCGGGTACCTGAGGTGGCGTTCGATGGGTCGGAATCGCTGCTCTAGAAGTCGGGCTAGCTCCACGGGTTCCCGCTTGCCCTTCAACGTGATAGCTCCCAGGTCTTCCCAATCGAACCGATCCCCAGTCGATCGGACGACCTCGGGAGAAGCGACGATGGCTCCCGAGGTAGCCATGCCCATGAGCCGGGCCGCCAAGTTGACGGGATCGCCCAGGCAGGTGAAGGCTCGGCGAAGAGGATGGCCATAGGTGCCGCTGAACAGGCGGCCGCCGGCTATGCCGATCTTGATGTCACGGGCATGGGTGGACTGTTCGAGCGTGGATAGATCAAGCGCCGCCGCTGCAGCCCTGACCGCATCGTCTTCATGTGCGACGGGCGATCCGAATACTGCAAACAAATAGGCACCTTTGTCCCCGAGCGTCAGCTGAAGGAGACTCCCGCCGTACTGGGCAAGCACCTGCTGGACGGCTCGGACGAAAGCGTCGAGCTTGGCGCCGGCTTCCGGATCTCCGTCGTAATCGAAGCCACCGAATTGGACAAACAACGGGTAGGCGGTCCGCAACTCTGCGAGGAACGCACCACCGCCGGCCTCGAGCCTCGCGGCCACAGTGGGCAGCGCCCATCGGCGGGCCACGTCGTTGGCTATCGGCTCAAGCCGGTCGGGTAACTCACTCCGGGCTGTCTCCACTCCAACCTTGTCGACGACACCTCCAGACGAACCGGCATCGGGATCGATCCGCTTCTCGGCCACCACCACTCGATCTTCCAATGCCATGAGCGCGGACTCCTCCACCACCACCTCTCCCTTGCGAGCCATCTGCTCGGCCGCCGCCAGCTTGTCGATGACCCCGCCAGCGAGCACGTCGATGAGCTGGATCTCGGGATCACCGATGACGAACCTGCTGGCTTCACCCGCCGCCACACCTACCTTCAGGGCTAGCGGAACCGTCGCGCCGCCGGGGGTTGAGATGACTCCTATCTCTGAGATCGTCTTCTGCATCTGGAGGCCGCACGCTGCCGCTCTGGTTCCATCGTCGCCTTCGATCCAGCACGTGATGGCGTCGCCGCTGAAGTAGAGAACCTCTCCGTCGTATGCGTAGAGGTCGTCGATCACGGCTTCGAAGATGCGATTGAGACTCGCAGCCAGTTCTTCCGCGCCCCGCCGTGGCCCCAAATCCAAAGCCAGCGCCTCCGTCAAGGGAGTGAATCCCGAGATGTCGGCAAAGAGGGCAGACCCCGTCACCCGCGCGGGGATTGACTGGCCTGTGGCAATGGCCCGGCGACGATCACGGGGGATGTGCGCCCTTAGGTCCTCGTCGCGGGTTTGGGTTTCTTTTCGAGTAGTACGCGAGGCGCTGATGTCTCCTCCTTGCGCGGCGCCACCTGGAGCCGCAGCCCACCTCTCTTGAAGGATATACAGCGATCGCGCGGGTGGAGCGGGGTTCGTCCCCCCTCCGTAGACTTCCTGTGATGCCGGTCACCTGTCCGTCGTGTGGCGCCGAAGCGCCGACTGAGGCCCGCTTCTGCCCTTCATGCGGGGCGTCGCTAGCTCCGGTATCGGGACGAGAGCGCAAGTTCGCTACCGCGTTGTTCGCGGATCTGGTGGGCTCGACTGATCTGGGTGAGCGGGAGGATCCCGAGGTGGTCCAGGAGCTGGTGGGCCGGGTCTTCGATCGTCTGGTTCCTGTGATCGAGCGTTACGGAGGGGTGGTCGACAACTACATGGGTGACGCCATCCTGGCCATCTTCGGAGTGCCCCACGTCCATGAGGACGACCCGGAAAGAGCGGTGCGGGCGGGTCTGGAGATGCAGGATGTCCTCTCTGAGGTCAACAACGTCTTCGCTTCCGAGGGGCGGCCGCGACTGCTGATGCGGGTAGGACTGGAGGCGGGCGAGGTTCTGGTCGACCCGGCGCGGCCCGACCGTCGCATCACCGGCGACACCGTCAACGTGGCGTCCCGTCTTCAAACCGCTGCCAGCCCCGGTGAGGTGGTGGCGGGGCCGTCGGTGCACGCTTCGACACACCGGGTGATCGACTACGAGGGCCTTCCCGCCCTGGAGTTGAAGGGGAAGGCGGAGCTGGTTCCTGCCTGGCAGGCGTTGCGGGTGGCGGCCCGTGTCCGCGGCGAGCGGCGCTCGTCGGACCTGAAGGCCCAGGTTGTAGGTCGGGAGGAGGAGCTGGCCATGCTGCGCCAGGTCTTCCAGCGTGTGGTTCGGGAAGGCAGACCCGCCCTGGTCACCATCCTGGGACCGGCGGGGACGGGCAAGTCCCGTCTGGTCAGGGAGTTCTTCTCCTATGTGGATTCGTTGGACGACGTGTTCTTCTGGCGGGAGGGCCGTTGTCTCGCCTACGGAAACACCTCCTATTCGGCGTTGGCCGATGCGATCAAGGCCCACTGTGAGCTGTTGGAGGATGACGCGTCGGACCAGTTGAGAGCCAAAGTCGAGCGGGCGGTGGGTGACCTATTCGGTGGGGAGGGGCCCTTGGGCGAGGTGCTGGCATTGGTGGGGGGTGGTGCTGGGACCGAGCTGGTCCGAGAACAGCTCTTCGATGGATGGCGGCGTTTCCTGGAGCGGATGGCGCAACGTCATCCCTTGGTGCTGATCTGGGAGGACATCCACTGGGCCGACGCCGGGCTGTTGGACTTCGTCGAGCACGCTGCCGACTGGGCCCAGGGCCCGGTGATGATCGTGACCCTGGCTCGCCCCGAGCTGTTGGAGGTGCGTCCGGCCTGGGGTGGTGGCCGTCGTAACTACACCGCGGTGTACCTCGACCCGCTCACCGCGGCGGAGAATCGCACTCTGCTCGACGACCTGGCCGGCGGTGCCCTCCCCGAGACGTTGGCCGACCAGATCGTCGAACATGCTGAGGGGAACCCGCTGTACACCGAGGAGATCGTGCAGATGCTCATCGACCGCGGGACCTTGCAGCGATCCGACGGAGCTTTGCGCCTCATCGGGGAGATCGAGTCGGTGGACGTTCCCCGGTCGGTGCAGTCGCTGATCGCGGGGCGGATAGATGGTTTAGGCAGTGAGGAGAAGGCAACCCTGCAGAATGCGGCGGTGATCGGACGGACCGCGTGGACGGGCGCGGTGTCCGCACTAGGCGGCCTGTCGCCGGAGGAAGCCCGCCGTCTCATGGGCGCCCTGCGGGTTCGAGACTTGCTGGTGCCCAACGAGCCGTCGGCGTTCTCCGGGGAGCAGGAGTTCTGGTTCCGGCACGTCCTCATCAAGGACATCGCCTACGAGTCGATCCCGAAGCGGGATCGGGCCCACAAACACCGCGCCGCCGCCGAATGGGCCGAGCAACGATCAGGAGATCGGGCTGAGGAGCAAGCCGAGCTGATCGCGACTCACTATCAGGAAGCCCTCCGCTACTTGACGGAGCTGGGTGCAGAACCTGGTGAGACCGCCGAGATTCGCTCCCGTCTCCATGAGTGGTCGGTGAGGGCGGGTCGCCGCGCCGAGTCGCTGTGGCAGCTGGAGCGAGCGGCTCACTGGTATCGGACCGCCATCAATGCCGCCCCGGCGGACCTCGATGCTCTCGATCTTGCTCAGCTGTGGGATACCTATGCCCGGGTCGGTGCCGGTACCGAGCCGGCAGACAAGGTCATCGCCGCCCTGGAAACGGCATTGAACACCTACGAGTCGCTGCACATGGATGCCGATGCGGGACGCATCGAGACCCGGCTCGGCTTCATGGTCTGGCAGTCCGGTGACGACGCCAATGGAAAGGCGTGGCTGGACAAGTCGGTGGCAAGGCTCCGTGATATCGAGGCTACCAAGGGGCTGGCCAGGGCCCTCCAAGCGAGGGGGAATTTCGCCTGGCGTCATGACCAGGGCAAGCAGGCTGAGGAGGACCTGCGAGAGGCGATTGCCCTAGCCGAAGAGGCCGGCTCCGAAAGAACGGCGATCGAGGCCAGGCACGATCTGGGTATAGCTCTGGGCTGGCAAGGTAGAGAGGAGGAGGGCATGCCCCTCGTCGAGGCTTCCTATGAAGCCGCCCAACGAAGCTCCAATCTCAATCTCAAACTCCGCAGTGCCACCAACTGGGGCTCGGTCCTCGCCTCTTACGGGTCGGACTTCAGGAGGTCGGCCGATATCCTCCGTGTCGCCCTCGAGGAGAGCCGACGAGCCGGAAGTCACGGGAATAGCGCCTGGCAGGCCAACAACCTCGCCTACATGCTCAGACGGCTCGGCCACCTCGATGAGGCCGCCGAACAGGAGCAGATCGCGCTGCAATCCGCCGAGGCCATCGACATGCCCTTATTGCGGGGATGGTCCCTGGCCGGCTTGGCGGAGATCACCCTATGGAAGGGTGACATCGCCGAGGCGAGTCGGCTCTGGGACTCGTCAGGACGCCGTTTCGAGGACGAGGAGCCGCAGAGCATCCCTGAGCTCGGGCGGCTTCTCGTCGAGCTGACCCGCGCTGAGGGACGCCTCGACGAGGCTGCGGAGGTCGCCCGGCGAGCTCTGGAGTTTATGGGGGGTATCGGCAAGACCACCGAGCCCAATGAGTTCGCGCTCGAGGCGATTCGCGTCCTGGTCGAAGCAGGGTGTCGAGAAGAGGCGACCGAAGTGCGCAGCCTGATGAAGACCGATTTCGACCCGCCCCGGGCCGCTGACGCCTTTCGGATGGTGGCCGACGGGCTGCTGGCCACTGAGTCAGCCGACGCGATCGGCCATCTGCATATGGCAGTCGAGGTCTTCGACCGGCTCGGGCTGCGGATCGCCCAGATCAGGGGGCTGATCGATCTGGCGGATGCCCTGATCGAGACGGGGGAGGATCCGACGGAGGTGCTGGAGGAAGCACGGAGCATCGCCGCAAGCTGCGGGGCGGGGCTCTATCTCGACCAGATCGAGCAGAGTGCGAGGGCCGCTGCGGAGAGCTCTTGATCGGAGCCGACAGCCGCTACAGCCCGTGGGCCGACCGCAAACACGTTGCCGTCGCTATCGGCACCAGGTCTTATCGGGCTCTACGCGACCAACGGGGGTTTGCGGCCTCTGATCTTGGTGGTGGCCTTGTCTTGAGCGTCGTGGACGACATCCCGAGTGCGAGCGCTTCCCGTCGTGTGATCACACCGCCCTCCGTCGCATGAAAGCGAGCACGTCGGCCTCTCCCCTCGCCATAACCGTGATCATGCGGCAACCATGCCGTCGATAAACGGGGGTTGTTCTTCGCGGCATAGGGACTGGATTCGGTCCCTACAGCATCAGGAACGAGAAATGACCTTGGCGAGATCGTCGAGGCGGGGGAGGACCACGTCGGGGTCGGCGGGGGGGACAGTGAACACGGTGCGGTTGACCCCCGCCTCTCGAAGCGAGTCGATCAATCCCACCTTGGCGGCGTAGGCGGTGACGTCGAAGGTCTCGGGGTCACCACCGGCATCGGCCACCGCCTCCCGAACCCGGGCGATGTCCCCGGCGATGTCGTGGCGGGTCGCCAGGGGGATCCAGCCGTCGCAGAACTCGACGATGTGGGCGAGAGTCTTCGGCCCGGCGGCGGCGCCCATGAGGATCGGTGGATGGGGGTCCTGGATTGGCTTGGGCCACGCCCAGCTCGGCTCCAGGGACATTCGCTCGCCATCGAACGAGGCCTCCTTCTCGGTCCACAGCGCCTTCATCATCAACACCTTCGCCCGGAGCAACTCTCTACGCTCGGAGTACGGGGTTTGGTGTTGGGCCATCTCCTCCTTGTTCCACCCGTACCCGATTCCGAAGAGCACCCGTCCCCCGGAGAGGTGATCGAGTGAGGCAACTTCCTTGGCGGTCCAGATCGGATCTCGCTGGGCGACCAGGCTGATCCCGGTACCCAGCTTGATGTCGGTCGTAACCGCAGCCGCGAAGGCGAGCGCCACGAATTGGTCGTTGGTCCGCCAGTACTGCTCGGGTAGTGGTGGGGCGTCCTGCTGACCGCCCCACGGTGTCTTCCTCGACGCCGGTATGTGGGAGTGCTCGGGGAACCAGAGCGACTCGAAGCCTCGGTCCTCGACCTCCCTGGCGAGGTGGTCGGGGCGAATTGCCGTATCCGTGGGAAACATGAAGACTCCAAAATCCATATGAGCCACGCTATCGAATGAGTGCCAAAGACCGGGTCCTCACCGAGATCCTGGTGAGGGGACCGATTCCCTTCGAGCGGTTCATGGAAATCGCCCTGTACGACCCCGAGGGCTTCTTTGGTGGGGATCGCCTCCGCTCGGAGAAGGGCGGAGACTTTCTGACATCTCCTGAGGTGAGCCCTCTTTTCGGGGAGACCCTGGCCGTCTATGTGGAGCGGGAGCGGGAACGCATCGGCGAGCCTTTCCAGCTGGTGGAGGTGGCTGCCGGTTCGGGGTCGCTTGTTGTCCCCCTGCTGGAGCAGGTGGACGTGGACGCCTGGGCGGTGGAGATTTCCCCGGCGGCTCGCTCCAAGCTGGGCGGGCTCCTCCCCGAGGACCATGTTCTCTTCGAGCTTCCAGATCGAGTTCGGGGGGTGATCCTGGCCAACGAGCTACTCGACAACCTCCCCATGGCCGTCGCCCAGAAGATCGATGACCGGTGGCGGGAACGCTGGGTGGGCGCCGAGGACGACACGCTCCATTTCGTCGACGCCGATCCCCGCCCGGAGGTGGTCACCTGGCTCGATGCCCATGCGGGCGATGTCCCCGATGGTGGCTGGGTCGAGGTTCAGCTCGAAGCGCAGACATGGCTCAGGGATGCCCTCGACCGGCTCGACGCTGGCTCGGTGGTGATCATCGACTACGGCGACACCACCGAGAACCTGATCCCGAGACGACGTGACGGCACATTGCGTACCTATCGCGCCCACCATCTCGGCCCTCATCCGCTCGACGATCCCGGCGCCACGGACATCACTGCCGACGTCAACTTCACGGCCCTGATCGCCGCCGCCGAAGCGGCCGGCGCCTCCGTGGAGCTGCACCGTCAGGACGACTTCCTCGCCGAGCTCGGCCTCAGGGATCGGCTCTCCCAGCTCCGCCATGCCGAGCTAGAGGCGGCCCGATCCGGCGACGAGATGGAGCGTCTCCGGCTTCGTAGCCTCAAGACCGAGGCCGAGACCTTGATGCATCCACGAGGCCTGGGCGACTTCCGGGTTCTGGTGGCGCGGGTTTGACGGCTCAGTCGAGAGCGTCGACCAGTGCCACCGCGAGGATGTCGAAACCGATCGCCCTGGGATGGATGTCGGGCGGGTCTTCGGTCATGTGAGTAGTCACCGATGTGGTTCCCTGCATGGGCGTGAAGGCGTCGGCCACTCGGATGCCGCGAGCGGCGGCAACACCGGCAGCGATCTGATTGAGCTCGGTGACCGTCGCATCGGAGGCGTCCTCGAAGGCGACCAGACCAGCGAACCCCAAGCTGAATGGGTTGTAGGTCTGCATGAAGACGATGGTGGCGTCGTCCGCTGCGGCCACGATCTCGTCGAGGATGATCGACAACGTCTCCTCGTAGGTGGTGAGGGTGTCGTCGATCCGCTCCCGGCACACGCCCGAGGTGAGGTCGTCCTCGCAGTCGGGTGACCCGAGATGCCCGAGCAGGTCGTTGGCCCCGATGTCGATGGTGACATAGGCGATGTCGTTGTTCTCCATGAACTGCACCGCTTCCTCGAGTTGTCCACCCTGCAGCAGCGAGCCCGAGGTCTCCCCGGATATGCCGAAGTTGCGTAGCCCGTAACTCGTCCCATCGCGTCGCTCCACCTCGGTGTGGAACCGGGAGACGTACCCGTCCCGAGGCTCCGCAACGCCAACGTTCGCCGCCAGCGAGTCGCCCAAAGCCACCACGTATGAGGGACCGTCCTCGGCCACCCCGTTGACCCG
>CAZAHX010000042.1:0-11403 GCA_964485005.1 uncultured Acidimicrobiaceae bacterium
TTGAAGATCCTCACGATGCGGGTATCGAGCCCGTGCTCCCGGTTGTAGGCGAGGGTCATCGCCTCGGCGAAACGCTTCGCCTCGTCGTAGACCCCGCGGGGCCCGATCGGGTTGACGTTGCCCCAGTAGGTCTCCGGTTGCGGGTTGACCAGTGGGTCTCCGTACACCTCAGAGGTGGAGGCCAGGAAGAAGGTTGCACCCTTGTCCAGGGCGAGACCGAGACCCTTGTGAGTGCCGAACGCCCCGACCTTGAGGGTGTGGATCGGCCAGCGCAGATAGTCGACCGGCGACGCGGGGGAGGCGAAGTTCATCACGTAGTCCACCTCACCTGCGACGTGGATGTAATCGGTGACGTCGTAGTCGATGAGCCGGAAACGGCGGTCGCCCATGAGATGAGCGACATTGGCCGCATTCCCGGTGATCATGTTGTCGAGACAGGTCACCCGCGCCCCGGAATAGACGAGCCAGGTGCAGATATGGGAGCCGAGGAAGCCGGCGCCGCCGAGCACGACGGCGTGCTTGCCCTCGAGCTCGCGGAAGCCCCCGAACGCGTTCATTCGCAAGTCTGTCAAGGAATCGGTCTCCAAAGTGGTGGTCAATGTACATCGGGAGGATGCCGATGCCGGTTGAGGTGGAACCTGAATGCGAGACTGACACCCGATGAAGCCCCGGGCCGCCTTCTGGAAATGGGCGCTGCTCGGCGCCGTCAGCGCCGGGCTGATGCTGGGCGCTCAGGCCGCGGCCATGGGCGGGGTGAGCGGTCTCCTCCAGGTGGGTGCGAACAGCGCTTTGCGCCCCGTCGTCGAGAGCGAGCTCGGGGAGGTTCCCCTGGCCCCGGGCCCGGGCCACGACGGGCAGATCTCTTATGCGATCGGCGTCGACCTTCAGGGTGAGGTAGTACCCCAACTTCTCGATCACGGGGCGTACCGGTACCGGCGCGTCCTCTACCCCCTGGTTGCCTCAGCTTTTGGCCTTCTCGACGGACACGCCCTGCTTTGGGGAATGATCCTGGTGACCGTGGTCTCGACTGCGATGGCCACGGGAACTGTGGCCGCGCTCTCCCGCCGCTTTGACGGCTCGGCCTGGCTTGCTCTGGTGGTCCTGCTCAACCCCGGCGTGTGGCTCTCGATCCGGTTGCTCACCTCCGACGTGTTGGCGCTGGCCCTGATGGTCGCGGGTCTGGCCACCGTCCAGCACAGCCGCCGATGGTCGGTGAGTGCATTCGCCGCATCGGTCCTTGCAAAAGATGCCTATCTGGCGACGCCCGCCGGTTTGGCGTTGGGTGGTCCTCGCCGGCGCTGGCTGCTGGCTGCTGCGCCGTTGGTTGCTCTGATCGCTTGGATGGCCTGGCTGACCTGGACCATGGGTGACGGGTTCACCAGCCGTGGCAACCTGGCGCTCCCGTTCACCGGGATCTGGGAAGGCTCGACCAACTGGGGGAATCTCGATGCAGATGAGTGGCTGTATCTCGGGTTTGCCCTGGCATCGGTCGCTGCCGGCTTGGTCTACTCAGCAATCGGATCGGGTTGGCTTCGCTGGTCGATACTCGCCTGGTCGCTACTGGGGGTGGTCTCGTCGAATTGGGTCTGGGACTTCGGCAACAACGCAGCCCGAGCCTTTGCCCCAATCGTGGTTCTGATCGCCCTGTCGGCCCGTGTGCCGGCCATCTCAGACCCGTCGGAGGCCGAGCCCGACGCCCTCGCCTCGTAGCCCGGGCCGAAGCCCCACAAGACCGGGATGACACCGGCAGCACGCCAGGCGTTGACCGGGTCGAGGGTTATTTCTGATCCCAACGCCAGCACGAAGAGCGCCGTCGCCACCCATGTCCAGTTGCGGTGTCTGATGCCGACGACACCGGTGGCCGTTGCCAGAGCCGCCAAGGCCCAGCCGGCGGTGGACGGGTGATCTATGTATCCGGAGAGTGGCAAGCCGAGCAACGCGGCGTCGGGTAGGAGTTGTTCTGGCCTGAAGCGCCAGAGGCTGTAGGCGGCGAGCACCAGCGCAGCCGTCACACCGGCCCCCAAGCTCGACCAACGGCCCAGCAACCCGATCAGGTAGGTAGGGCGGGTGACTCCGAGGGCGACCGCGGCCCACCGCGACCCCACGGCCACAGAGAGGGCGAGGAGAAGGGCTCCCAGTGGCTCCGCTGTATCACCGGCGAAGCCCAGGTAGATGGCCGGATTGAGGACCAAGAACCATGCCTTCGACCCCACCCGCCCCCTCAGCCAGATCGCCAGGATCAGATTCGCCAGCAGCGCAACTGTTCCCGCTGCCGCCAGACCATATGGAACCCACTGGTCGTTACCCGCTGTGAAGACGGCTGCCAACCACGAATAGCCGGCGCGTGCGAAACGGTATGCAGGTTCCTTGACCTCCACCCCCAGCTTGTCCCCCGTTGGATCAGCGGCGATGACCGCGAAAGCTTGACCGTCCCCTATGGACCAGGCACTGAACCACTTGGGGGGTGACCCGAAATCGATGTCGTAACGTTCGGAGGCGACCGCGACGTGGCGGTCGGCCCAAGTCGGTATGTACTCGGCTCGGGCGAAGTAGGCACCCGAGGCCACGACCAACACCACCAATAGGAGTTCGATGCGTCGGGGTCGGCTCATCCCATGTTGATCGGCCGTTCCGACCCATCTGTTTAGGCGATCAGCCCCCCACCAACTCACGAAGAAACTTGCCGGTGTAGCTCTCCCCCACCTGAGCGACCTCCTCGGGCGTGCCCTCGGCCACGATCCGCCCTCCTCCGCTGCCCCCTTCGGGGCCGAGATCGATGACGTGGTCGACCGACTTTATGACGTCGAGGTTGTGCTCGATGATGATCACGGTGTTGCCGGCGTCGACGAGACGCTGCAGAACCTGGAGCAGTCTGCGGATGTCCTCGAAGTGGAGCCCGGTTGTCGGCTCGTCGAGGATGTAGAAGGTCTTCCCCGTGGACCGTCTCCCCAGCTCGGAGGCGAGCTTGATCCGCTGTGCCTCCCCCCCCGACAGTGTCGTGGCCGGCTGTCCCAACTTGAGGTAGCCGAGGCCCACGTCGTAGAGGGTCTGAAGGATGCGGACGATCTTGGGCTGGTTCTGGAAGAAGCCGAGTGCCTCCTCCACCGACATGGCGAGGACCTCGGAGATGTTGTGACCTTTCCACAGGATTTCCAGGGTCTCCCGGTTGTAGCGCTTGCCCCCGCACACCTCACAGGGCACGTAGACGTCGGGGAGGAAGTGCATCTCGATCTTGATCGTCCCGTCGCCCTTGCAAGCTTCGCAACGCCCTCCCGACACGTTGAAGGAGAACCGCCCCGGCTTATAGCCACGGGCCCGGGACTCCGGCGTCTGGGAGAATAGGGCCCGGATGTGGTCGAACAGCTTGGTGTAGGTGGCGGGATTGGAGCGAGGGGTGCGGCCGATGGGCGACTGGTCGATGTCGATGACCTTGTCGATGTGCTCCACACCCTCGACTCGCTTGTGCCGTCCCGGGACGAGACGGGCCCGGTTCACCTTCTGCGCCAGTGCCTTCCACAGGATCTCCTCGACCAGCGTCGACTTACCCGAACCGGAGACTCCGGTGACCGCGGTGAACACGCCCAGCGGAAACTCGGCGTCGATCCCCTGCAGATTGTGCTCGGAGGCACCGAGCACGGTGACGCTCTTGCCGCTGCCCTCCCTGCGCAGCAGAGGTGTCTCGATCTGTCTCCGGCCCGCCAGATAATCGCCGGTCAGGGAGTCGGGGTCACCGGTTATGTCCTCCAAGCTGCCCTGGGCCACGATGGCGCCGCCATGCTCCCCGGCGCCGGGGCCAATGTCCACGATGTGGTCGGCGATGCGGATCGTCTCCTCGTCATGCTCCACCACGATGAGGGTGTTGCCCAGGTCGCGCAGCCGGAGCAGGGTCTCCATGAGACGTTGGTTGTCCCGCTGGTGGAGGCCGATGGAAGGCTCGTCGAGGATGTAGAGCACGCCGACCAGGCCGGACCCAATCTGGGTGGCGAGACGGATGCGCTGTGCCTCTCCCCCGGCGAGGGTGGCCGCGGTACGGGAGAGTGTGAGGTAGTCGAGACCCACGTCGAGGAGGAAGCGAATCCTCGCCTTGACCTCCTTGAGCACTCTCTCTGCGATGTGGGCGGCTCGCTCGTCGAGCTCCAGGGTCTCGAAGAAGTCTTGGGCGTCAGCGAGACTGAGATCGGAGACCTCGGCGATATTGCGCCCGTCGATGGTCACGGCGAGGGCCACGGGGTTGAGCCGGCCCCCCTGACAGGCGTCACAGGGGACCTCGGCCATGTATTCCTGGTAGTACTCGCGGGCCGAGTCGCTCTCCGCCTGCTCATGGCGACGGTTTAGGAAGGGGATGGCCCCCTCGAACCGAGCCTCCCATCGTCGCTTTCGCCCGAAGCGGTTCACGTACTCGACCGTGAACTTCTCCTCTCCCGTCCCGTAGAGGATCTTCTCCCTCACCTCCTCGGGGATCTCGCCCCAGGGAGTGTCCATGGAGTAGTCGAGCACCTCGGAGAGGCTCGTGAGCAGCCGGTGGTAGTACCGCATCCGGCGTGAAGCCCACATCGGTATTGCACCCTCGGCGAGGGAAAGGCCGGGGTCCGCCACCACCAGCTCGGGATCGACCTGATATCGGGTCCCTATGCCGGAGCACTCGGGGCATGCGCCATAGGGGCTGTTGAAGGAGAAGTTACGGGGCTGGAGGTCCTCGAAGCTGAGCCCGCACTCCGAGCAGGCGAGATGTTGGGAGAAGGTCAGGGTGGGGCCGTCCTCGATCTCGATATCGGCGACGCCTTCGGCGAGGGCGAGCGCCGTCTCCAGCGATTGGGTCAGTCTCTGGTTGATTCCCTCCTTGCGCACCAGCCGGTCGACCACCACCTCGATGGTGTGCTGGTAGTAGCGATCGAGACGGATGTCCTCGGTCAGATCGCGCACCTCGCCGTCGATCCGGGCCCGAGCGAAACCCTGTCTGGCCAGGTCTTTGAGAAGACTCTCGTATTCCCCTTTCCGCCCCCTGACCACGGGGGCCAGCACCTGGAAACGGACCCCCTCGTCCAGCTCGAGAATGCGGTCGACGATCTGCTGTGGGGTCTGGCGCTCCACCGGGGTCCCGTCGTTGGGGCAGTGGGCCACCCCGATCCTCGCGTAGAGCAGCCGGAGGTAATCGTGGACCTCGGTGACCGTCCCCACCGTCGATCGCGGGTTCCGCGAAGCAGTCTTCTGGTCGATGGAGATCGCCGGCGAAAGCCCATCGATGAAGTCGACATCGGGCTTGTCCATCTGACCCAGGAACTGCCGGGCATAGGCCGACAGTGATTCCACATAGCGTCGCTGACCCTCGGCGTAGATGGTGTCGAAGGCGAGCGAGGACTTCCCGGAGCCGGAGATCCCGGTGAACACGATGAGTTTGTTGCGGGGCAGCTCGACTGTGAGGTTCTTCAGGTTGTGCTCACGGGCGCCCCGGATGAGGATGGAGTCGGTGGACAAAGCCCTGCCTGGTAGCTGAGTTACGGCAGTGTAATACAGATCAGGAGCGAACACCTGTTCGCTCAGACATGACGCCAGCGACGATGACTCGCGGCTCTCAGAGGCGGTTCAGCTCGAACACCGGTCGGGTCTCCAACGCCTGACCGCGGCTCTCCAGCTTGAAGTACGCGCCAAAACTCTTCTGAAAGATGGCCAGATCATATGAGTGATGCCGATCAGCTTTGCTGGCGGCGAGTAGCTGAGCCATTGGATCATTGATGTCCACGAACTCGATCAAGTGGCGGGGAGCAAGGCGCGATGCCAATTGCGCCAGAGAATCCATCGGTATCGAGCGACCGATGACGAGATGGTGAATCACGGCCATCCAGGTGACCGACGTCAGGCTGTCAAGTCGCTGAAGCAGCGGGGCTCGTTCCTGGTTGAGGAGGCCACGCCCCGGCGACGGATCGGCGATATCGGCGACCACCGAGTAGACCTTGCCCTCTATCCCCTCGGAGACGAAGCGGGAGCGCGCAGCCTCTATCGCGCTCGAATCGGCATCAAGACCTATTACGTGCCTCTGGGACGCAGCAAGGACGGCGGCGTGCCTGCCGCTGTTGGTGCCGACGTCGAGAGCAACTCCGCCGGGCGCGCCCTCTCCAAAGACCCTGACCAGCTCGTCTCGAACCTTCTCCTCGGTCTCGCCGTATGAGTTGCCGTCGGTGTAGCCCAGCCATTGGGAACCCCCTCCGATGCTGAGGGATTCGACCAGCTCCCCCATCTTCTCCATCAGCCGGTAGGTCCGAGTGGAGGGAAGAGCAAGCTCGGACCGTGCCGCTCTCCTGGTAGCGGCCTCCGCATCTTGGAGACTCGACTCGAGGCGTCCTCGCAGCACGACATTTCGGAACGCGCCCGATCCAACGGCCTTGCTCCCGTGGAGAATCCTGCGCGCCGTATCCACCGGGACGCCCTCAAGGGTCCATAGATGACGAAACGAGAGCCCGGTCTTCGCCTCGATGAGAAGCGGATTCAGGAAGTGGTCGCAGAATTGACCGTAGGCGCCCCAGAGCGGCGTCCTCCCCAGCCCGATAGACCCCAGATCGACGAAACGCGGTGTCGTTGCGTCGAAGACAACGTTATAGGCGGAAGCGTCGTTGAGATGGAAGCCACTGGCCCACAGGCGCTGGCTCACCTCGAGCGTGAGAAGGGCTGCTTCCCTGAGCATCTCGAAGGTCCACTCGTCGGGGTAGGAGACGAATGGCAGGCGTGGGCTCGACACTCGGAGAGCCTCCGAACCGTGGAGCTCGTAGCCGATGAGAAGTCCTTGCTCGATCAAGTCACGAAGCACACCGTCTTCGTGTGCAGCGAGGAAAGCGCGGGCGCCGTCGGGAGAGAACTCCCGGACTACCTCATCCCCCGTGCTGTGGATCCAGCTGTCTGGGTCCCGATAGGAGGCGAATTTCGGGATCTGTTCCAAGCAGGCTCCTCCCTACTGTCCCGGTTTCTCTTCCCGGCGTAACCAGCCTCTTATGCTCTTCCAGCGAAATTTGGCAAAGGCCAGCACCCCAGCGATGCCGCCCGCCAAGAGCTGCAAGAGCAGGGTGCCTGTGCCCGCGTCCAGATAGGCGAATACGTAGTCCACTTGTCCTCCTTTGACCGTCAATCAGGAGCTGCGCCGACGGTGTGTCTCCCTTCTATCGGAACTCTCCTCATCTCCCTGAACCCGCTATACCGTCATACTGGAAGAGTCTGCTTACGCGAGGCCCTCCCTCGCTCGTTGCGTCGTTTTCTCGCCAGGAGTAGTTCCAGGAAAAACACGGTCGCAAGGGGTGCCAAAGCTCGCGAGATATCGAACGACTTCAGCCAGACGTACCTGCTGAGAAAGGGGGCAAGGGCGACGAACCCCACCGCTCCCCATGAGAGATAAGCGTCCGAGCGCAACGCCCGGTACGGGACGACGTAGAGCAGTAGGACAAACACGGTGATGACCAAGTAGTCGGAGAAGACGGCCATATCCGAAGTCAGGGCCTGAACGAGGCCCAAGAAGGGGACCAAGGTCAGCTCGCGAACCTGGTCCACGCCAGGGTCGACGTCGATTCTCAGGCGCAGGTAGCCGGCCCAGGCCAAGAGAGCGACGGCTGCGGGAAGGGATATCGCCCACGGGACCACCCTTCTCCGGATCAGCCAGAAGAGGGCGATGAATGCGATGAAGATCGCCATTACCTCCCGGGTCAGGGCGGCCCCGGCGAGCGCGGCCGCTGCAGGAACCACCCGGTCCTCCTCCAAGGCCAACGCTCCCAGGCAGGCCAGGGCAAAGGCGAGGATCCCCGCCCCGTCGATGAACAGCTCGCTGAGCAGCCCGAAATTGAGGACGAAGGCAATGCCTACCCACGCCGGAGCGCCGTGCCTCACCGCTATGGTCGCCACCGCCCAAGATCCGACCGCCAGCATGATCACGTTCACCAATGGAAGCGCCCAAACGATCACCTCCGGGGGGAACAGCCCAAAGCCCCCGGCCAGGACCGGGTAGAGCATGCGCTGGGAGCGATACACCGGGCGATCTAGGATCTCGGCGTTCTCCTCCGGATCGAGAACCCACGGATCGTTGGCTTGGACGAAGAAGAACTTGCCGTCATGGCCCAGGGACGGCCTGGTGAGCACCTCCCGGCCCAGCCTCTCCTCGGCGTAGTCAGTGGTCTTCGGGGCCTCCGTGCCAAAAGCGGTGAAGGCAGTGGGGTCCATGTCGAAGACCAACAAGAGACGAAGAGTGGCCAAGGAGGCGATGACGAGGGCGGCGAGTGCCACACCGCGGGGAGTCTTGAGCAACCTCACGGTCTCTCCCCAAAGCTTGGAGTCGGCACCACTACGAGCCTGTCTCCTGCAGGGGTGAGCTCGCTTTCATAGGTCATAGTGGGCAGGTCGGGGAATTCGGTGTCCGAGAGGCAACTCACCAGCCTCCGACCCACGTTGACCAGGCTGTCGAGGGCGTTCATGTCACAGCCAGGTGCTCGCGCCGCCAGCATGGCGCTCAAACGCTCGAAGCGCTGCTCTTCACTCCACTGCGCACCCGGGACGTAGAGCTGGCCCAGGCTGTCGGGACCGTGATCCCCGAATACGACCGCGATCGAATCGGTCGCATCCGCCAACGCGGCCACCTCGGTCAGTACGTCGTTGACACAATCGACCTGGCGGCCATACCAGCGCCTGGCCGACGCCAGTTCGGCTGGACTCATTCCTGGTTGGTAGATCGTGAATCCCTTGAATCCGTCCTGTGCCCGCATCGCACACTTTTCGTCCAGGAAGAGCGGTGGGTGCGGCATGAGCAGATGGGCGTAGATCAGCTCGGGTGTCTCGTTGTCCAGTAATCCCTCCAGATCTCCCCGCAACCACTCCATCGCTCGGAGCGCGCCTCGGGTGAAGGGTCTCCCCGTCTCCAGGCCGGGCAGGTCCTTCAGGATCGAGCGATTCGCGACGTCGTAAATCGACTCATCGGGCCACGGGCCGCGGATGCAAGTGTCAACCGTCTGTTGACAGCGCGTGCCGAACCAACCGGACTCGACATAGACGTGGCGGTAGCCGTTGGCTTGAAACCAGGTGCCGAGGCGATGGTCCCCACCGATCACTTCGAGCAACCAGGCCAGGTCGCCACCAGAGAGGGACCCTTCGGTGACCGGATATCCGAGCTGCAGCACGCTCGCCACCGATAGGCGGGTCCGGCCATAGTTGGCAACGGTATGGCTGTTGACTTGGAACCCGTATGACTCCAGTGTTCGCTGGAATTCCGCTGAGTCGTAGTCGTACAGCTCGCTCAACACGTCGGCATTGGCGTACCCATCGAGAACCAACAGCAAGACGTCACGATGCGTCGCCACGAAATCGGCGGTAATCGATGGGGGATCCGGGATCTGGCGTGGCGACGGACCTCCCCGTGCCGTCATCGCCACCATCCATGGGTAGATAAGCAACAGGAGGGAGCCCCAGAGGGCGACAACGCGCCAGGGCCCGAATCCTCGAAGCCGGTAACAAATCGCCGCTGCGCCGACCACAACTGCGACGAGGACCGGACGATGGTACGACTCGAGCAGGAGTCCCGCGTTGGTGAATCCGAGGATGAGGATGGCTACCGCAACAGTGCTGCCGATCGGATCGAGGGACGCCGCAGTCATCAAGAGGCGCGCCCCCAACCCGAGCAAGAACAGACACGCGGCAACGAGCAGAAAGCCGACGATCCCGGCGCGTTCGGATGACTGCGCCCAGACCAGAATCGGCGAGAAGAGCGAGACGGTAGCGATGAGTCCCAGCTGCCACCCGAGTGTTCCCCGGTGTCCCTCCAATGGTGTCACCGGGTCAGAGACGCCTGACGGGACGGTCTCCGGGCGATGCGCGGTCCGGATGTGCCCCCCCTGGCCCATCTCTTGATCGGCGCTCATCAGCAGACCCGCGGGACGGCCAGGTAACTGAGAGCTGGGAGGAAACTCAGATCCATCGTCCCTAATTATCGGCGTCGCGACAATGCTCTAGAGGGATCTCACCCTCCCGAGAGCGGAGCAGTCGCTTATTGCAGGATTGTGGCCATGAGATCGATCAGCCGGGGCGGGCAATTGCCACGATGCTCAGGCCGGGGAGGAAGCTAAATCTCTCCAGAGACTTGGCCAGTGGAAGAAGAAAACTGAACACCCGTGCTTGCCATCGGCCGATGGCCGTTCTTCGGGTCGCTTTGTTGGCCATCCACCCAAGCACACCAAGTCTGTTGAACTCCTGGCAGGAGAGCACTTCGAACCCCATCGAGTCGAGCAACTCGCGGACGGTTTCGGTGGTGAACCGCTGACGGTGCTCGAGGGCGACATCGGTGTCGGAAAAGAGCCACTGATGTGCAGGAACAAGGATCAACGCATGACCGGCCGGGGCCAAGATCCTTTTGAACCCCTCGAGCGCGATCTCAGGCTTGTCCAAATGCTCGAGGACGTTCACGCACAACACCGAGTCGTACACGTCCAGTCCTTCGTAGAAATCGAGGTCCTCCAGGTCGCCCCTGAAGATCTCGACATTCTCCAGATGCCCGAATCGTCGTTCGATGGATTGCACATGAGCTGGGTCGATGTCGACCACCGCCAGCCGTGTCCTATCAATCAGGTGCGCGGTGAGGTTGCCCGACCCACAGCCGGCCTCGAGTACCCGGTCACCGAGGAACTCTTCGAAGTTGGACAACATCCATTTCGATACCCCTGGCGTCGTCCCCAGGCTCTCCAGCGTCTGGTGCCCGGGGTTCGTGGTGGCTCTCGGATCGAGGAATTTGAACTTGAAGATGAGCCATAGGGCCTCCACCCCGTCGCGCCATCCGATGCTTTTGCCTTCGAGATAGGTTCGGCCCCGATAGCTGATAGGCACCTCGTAGATCCGCGCTCCGGCATGGGCCAGGCGAGCCGTTATCTCAGGCTCCAAGCCGAATCGGTCGCTGGTCAAGCGCAAGCTCTTGAGGAGATCTGCGCGCACCGCCTTGTAGCACGTCTCCATGTCGGTGAGATTGAGGTCATTCGCCATGTTGGACAACGTGGTGAGAATGCGGTTTCCCAGTGAGTGCCAGAAGAAGAGAACTCGTCGAACCTCGCTGTAGGCGAAACGAGACCCATAAACCGCGTCGGCGTCGCCTTCGAGTATCGGTGAGATGACCTTCGGGTACTCGGCCGGGTCATACTCGAGGTCGGCATCCTGGATGATGCCTATGTCACCGGTCATATGGTCGATGGCAGTCCGAATCGCCTTGCCCTTGCCCATGTTCACCGGCTGAGCGATGACCGTGATCCTGGGGTCCGCCTGCGCCAACTCCTGGAGGATCTCGAGAGACCCGTCACTCGAGCAGTCGTCGACGCATACCAGCTCGATCTCCAGGTCGACCGGGGAGTCGAGAACCCTCCCCACGATGGTCCTCAGAGTCCGCGACTCGTTGTA
>CAZAHX010000043.1:0-10387 GCA_964485005.1 uncultured Acidimicrobiaceae bacterium
CGGAGCGAGGATGCGTGGGGAGGAGCCACCCCCGCCCGATTGGGAGGCCGAATCATGACTGTCACCACCAGCGCCCTGGGCGGAGTCGTCAAGCGGCGGGAAGACCCTGCTCTCATCCAGGGAAAGGGCAAATTTGTCGACGACGTGTCCCCCGCGGGGACGCTCCACGTCGCATTCGCCCGCAGCCCGTACGCCCACGCCAAGATCACTTCGCTCGACACCAGCGCCGCCGAGAAGTCCGACGGCGTCCAGGCCGTCTACACCCACCGGGACGTCGAGCATCTGGGTCTACTCCTCGCACAGGCACCGGTGGGCAAACTCAGACCGTTGTTGGCCGACGGCGTGGTGAAGCATTTCGGCGAGGCGGTGGCGATGGTGGTCGCCGAGAACGCCTATCTGGCCCGGGACGCCGCCGATCTCGTCGAGGTCGACTATGAGCCGCTTCCTGCAGTCGTTGATCTGAAGAACTCGCATTCGGACGAAGTGAAGGTCCACGACGACCTGGACTCCAACATCGTCATGAGCTGGGAGGCCGGGCCATGGGGCGACGAAGAGGGCATGGCCAAGACCAAGGAGACGATCGAGGAGGCCAAATCTCGGGACGACACGGTCACGGTGACCGTGGAAGCCCGTAACCAGAAGCTGATCCCGGTCCCGATCGAGCCCCGATCTGTGCTCGCCGAGTGGAACCACGGGTACCAGCGGTTCGACATCCACTCGTCCACCCAAATCCCTCATGCCCTGGCCGGGGCCATCGCCCGCACCTTCGGGCTCCCCTCAAATCAGGTACATGTCACCGCTCCGGAGGTAGGGGGCGGATTCGGGTGCAAGCTCAACATCTACAACGACGAGGTCCTGGTGGCGTTCGCCGCCCAGCAGCTGGGCCAACCGGTGAAGTGGACCGAGACCCGGCGGGAGGCGCCCGGCTCCACCATCCAAGGGCGGGGCTGGGAGGGCACCGCCACCATCACCGGGACCGAGGACGGCGAGATTCTGGGCTACGAGCTCCACGCCATCGCCGACATGGGGGCCTACACCCAGAACTTCACCATTGCCATCCCCTTCCTCGGGCTCTTCGTCGGGTCGGGCCAATACAAATTCCCCACCCATTGGAAGGTGGATTGCGTCCACACCCACACCATGACCACCGACGCCTATCGCGGGGCGGGTCGACCCGAGGCCGCCTATTACCTGGAGAGAGCCGTCGATGCTTTTGCCCGGGAGATCGGCATGGACCCCGCCGAAGTGCGGAGGAAGAACTACATCGACAAGTTCGACACCGCCGTGACCTCCCCCGTCGGGTTCGCCATGGACAGCGGCGACTACGCCATGGCCTTGGACGAGCTGCTCGGTCTGGTCGACTACGAAGGACTGAAGACCGAGCGTGACAATGCCCGTGCCGAGGGGCGTCTCCTCGGCATCGGGCTGGCCACCTATGTCGAAGTGTGCGGGTTCGGCCCGTCCGGTCTCTCCGAGCTGGGCTTCTCCTGGTCGGAGTACGGCGTGCCCGCCGGGTTCCACGGCAGCGGCCTGGTCCGGGTGAACCCGGATGCCACGGTGACCGTGATCATCGGCACCGGTCCCAGCGGTCAAGGGCATCAGACGACCTGGGCCCAGATCGTGTCTGACCGGCTCGGCATCCCCATGGACCGGATCCGGGTGATCCATGGCGACACTGCGGAGTCGCCGACGGGTATCGGCACCTTCGGCAGCCGGTCGGCAGCCGTAGACGGGACGGCGACCTATGTCGCCTCCGATCGGGTGCGTGAGAAGGCGGCGACCATTGCCGCCCACCTTCTCGAGGCCTCCGCCGACGACATCGAGTTCGACGCCGAGGGGGGCCATGTGGCCGGGTCGCCGGACAGCAAGGTGGCTTGGGCGGACATCGCCACCGCGGCCTACATGCCCTACAAGCTCCCCGAGGGCATGGAGGGAGGTCTGGAGTCGAGGGTGGTCTTCGACCCCTCCAATGCCACCTGGCCGTTCGGGGCGCATCTGGCCATGGTCGAGGTCGACGCCGACACCGGTGACGTCAAGCTGCTCCGCTACGTCACCGTCGACGACTGCGGGAACGTGATCAACCCGATGATCGTCGCCGGCCAGGTCCACGGTGGGATCACGCAGGGCATCGGCCAGGCCATGTTCGAGGACTCCATCTACGACGATGACGGGAACTGTCTCACCGGGTCCCTTCTCGACTATCCCCTGCCAACCGCCGACGACCTTCCCTTCTTCGAGCTGCATCACACGGTGACCCCGACCGATGTCAACCCGATGGGAGTGAAGGGGATCGGTGAGGCGGGGACGATCGGCTCGGCGCAGACCATCGTGAACGCGGTGGTAGACGCCCTCGCGCCACTGGGGGTGAAACACGTCGACATGCCGGTGAGGCCGAAACGAGTTTGGGCGGCGATGCAGGAAGCGAGGGGATGACATGTACCCGAGACAATTCGACTACGTAGCCCCCACCTCATTGGAGGACGCCTTCGACGCCCTCGGCGACAACGCCAAGGTGCTCGCCGGGGGCATGAGCCTCATCCCTCTGATGAAGCTGAGGCTGTTCTCCCCCGCGGTGGTGGTCGACATCGGCCGCATCCCCGGGCTGGACTCGATCGAGGAGTCCAACGGGGAGATCGAGATCGGCGCCCTCGTCCGCCACGCCGAGACCGCGGTGTCCAACCTGGTGAGGGTGCACGCCCACGCCCTGGCCACTGCGGCCTCACTCACCGGGGACGTCCAGGTGCGCAATCGGGGAACTACCTGCGGAGCTCTGGCCCACGCCGATGTCGCCGCCGACCAGCCGGCCGGGGCACTGGCCTGCGGCGCGGTGATGGTCGCCCAATCCGCGTCGGGAACACGGGAGATCCCGGCATCGGAGTTCTTCGTCGACACCCTCACCTCGGCGCTCGAGCGCGACGAGATCCTCACCTCGATCCGTCTCCCCAAGTCGGGCCCCGGGGAGGCCTCTGCATACGAGAAGCTGGGACGCAGAGGCGGGCTCTCCGACTACGCGGTGGCTGCTGCGGCCGCCTGGATCAAGAAACCCGACGACACCATTGAGGACGCCCGGATCGCGGTGACGGGCGTGGGCACCAAACCCACCCTCGCCGCATCGGCGGCGCAAGCGCTCGTCGGCACCGACGGGTCCGATCAGGCGATCGCTGAGGCTGCGGAGAAGGCGGTGGACGAAGTGACCGTCATCGAAGACCTCTACGGCTCCGAGGACTACAAGACCCACCTCGCCAAGGTCTTCGTGTCGCGGGCGGTCAAGAAGGCACTCGCAGAGGTCTGATCAGGGACGCCGGAACCGCGCCCGGCTCCTCGCCACCATCACGTCGCAGGGGGCGTGGGAGATGAGACCCTCCGCCACCGTCCCCAGGAGCACCATCTGGGTGGCCGTGGCGCCGCGATTCGCCACCACTACCAAGTCGGCGTTGTTCCGTCGCACGACCTCGTCGATGGTCTCCGCAGGGGGGCCGTCGACGACGAGAGTCGAGAGCCGGCCGTCCCAGTCCGACGAGAACTCGGCCATCTTCTCCTCGGCCTTGGCGAGCCTCGAATCTCGGGAGGCCTCCAGCTCCTCGACAAACAGCCCGGCTTCGGCGAGGATCGGGTCGAACCGGGAAGGCAACGAGTAGAGGACCGTCACGTCCGCCTCGGGGAAGAGACCCAGGGACCTCTCAACGGCCACCCGAGAGGCTTCGGAGAAGTCGACTGCTGCGACTATCCGGCGGTAGGGCACCCGGGGCTGGCGACGAACAACAAGCACGTCGCAAGTGGCCATCTCGGCCACCCTCCTCGCCACCGGCCCGATGTTGAAGGCATCCACCGCCGACGAGCCCACCACTACCAACTCGGCGTTCTTGGCCCTGGCCACCAGCTCCCACGACGGGGAGCCCTTGACCACCTCGAGCTCGACATCGACGCCGGACCGCTCCCGGCACCAGGCCGCCAACTTCTCGGCCTGGGCCACCTGGTGGTCGCGCATCAACTTGGCGAGGCCGGACTCGATGAAGGCCTCACCGACGAGCTCCATGATGTGGACCAACACCAGGGGGACCCGGGAGCTCTCCGCCACGATTCGGGCTCGCTCGGCAACTCGACGACCCATCGCCGTAAGGTCCACACCCGCTACAACGCCCGGCATTGCCCTCCTGAGAGCACCCTTGCGACTCTAACCACTGCCCCCGTCGACCGAGTCGGCGAAGGCAGAAGACATCCCGAGCAGGCTAGGGAGCCCCTCCAGATATGCCTGCTTCCCGATGATCACCGCACCCAATGACTCGAGATGGGGCGTCTTCCACTGCACGTCGATGAGCCCGCCACCCGCCTTGCTCATCAGCACGACGAGATGAACCAGAGCCACCTTGGAAGCATCCCGGGCCACATGGAACATCGACTCGCCGGCGAAGAGCCCCCCGAGGGCCACCCCGTAGAGACCACCGACCAGGGAACCGTCCCGGTCCCACACCTCCACCGAGTGGACCCAGCCCAGCTGGTGCAGCTCGGTGTACGCGGCGACGATCTCGGGAGTGATCCACCCCTCCGGACGCGACGGGTCGGCGCAGCCGGCGATGACCCCGGCGAAGTCCCGGTCGACCGACACCTGATATCGGCGGGTCGATTGACGAAGCGACCTGGTGACCCGCAATCCCTGCAAGGGGATCACGGCGCGGTCGATGGGACACCACCACCCCAGATGGCCGTCCTCGAGATGCATCGGGAACATCCCTTTCCGATACGCCTGGAGGATCGTGCCCGGAGCGAGATCACCGCCCACCGCGACGACCTCCCCGTCGGCGGTGGCCGGGTCGGGTAGCTCGAAACGGGACGGGAGTGGTTCGACGGGCACAAACCGATTGTGTCAGACCTCGGCGACCCGGGCCCACCGTAGGCTGAGCCGATGCGTGCACTCATCTCCGACGACTTCACCGGGATCGACGGTCTGAGGATCGGCGACCTGCCCGACCCGCAACCGGACCCGGGCTCGGTCCTGATCGAGGTGGAAGCCGCCGCAGTCAGCTTCGCCGACAGTCTGATGGTGTCCGGTCTCTACCAATTCAGGCCCCAGCCCCCGTTCGCCCCGGGTTATGAAGTGGCGGGCACCGTCAGCGTGGCCAACCAAGCAGGGGGGCTCTCCCCCGGCGATCGGGTTTGCGGGTTCCTCCTCCACGGGGGCCTCGCCGAGAAAGCGGCGCTGAAGGCCTCCAACACGGCCAAGCTCCCGGAAGAGGTGAGCTTCGAGGTCGGGTCGGTGATTCCCGCCACCTACGGCACCTCCTACCACGCCCTGGTCGACCGGGCCGCTCTGGCCGAGGACGAGACCCTCCTCGTCCTGGGGGCTGCAGGTGGCGTGGGGCTGGCCGCAGTCCAGATCGGTAAAGCTCTGGGGGCAACCGTGATCGGAGCGGTGTCCTCCGACGAGAAGGCGCAGCTGGTGACGGAGTGCGGGGCTGACGAGGTGATCCGCTACGACCAGACCCCTCTCCGGGAGGGCATCGAGCGGGCCACCGATGGCGCCGGTGTCGATGTCGTCTACGACCCGGTCGGAGGGGAGATGACCGAACTGGCCCTCCGCTCAACCCGATGGGGTGGCCGCGTCCTGGTGGTCGGGTTCGCCGCCGGGGGCATTCCCGAGATCTCGATGAACGTCCCGTTGCTCAAGGGCAACGCCCTGGTCGGCGTGTTCTGGGGAAGGTTCACCGAGGAGGAGCCGGAAAGGAGCGAGGAGAACACCCGCCGTCTGATCAGGATGGTGCAGGAGGGCCGCCTCCGGCCGGTGATCGAGCGCACCTTCCCACTGGAACGGGCCGACGAGGCCCTGGCCTGGGTGGCAGGGCGTCGGGCGTTGGGCAAGGTCGTCGTCGTTCCGTGACCGACTTCGTCGTGATCGGCGGGGGCATGGCCGGCGTCTCCGCAGCGGCCCATCTCGCCCCGTTCGGGTCGGTGACCCTGCTCGAGATGGAGAAGACGCTGGCCTATCACACCACCGGGCGCTCCGCGGCGCTTTTCGTAGTGAACTATGGCGCCCACGGGGTGAGACCCCTGGCAAGGGCGAGCCACCGCTTCCTGGAAAGCCCACCGGAGGGGTCCACCGACGCTCCGCTGCTCACCCCTCGCGGCTTGCTCTGGATCGGGGATGCCGGCCAACTCGATCAGATCGACCAGATCGCCGCCGGATCGATCGGAGGTGTGGAGGACACCCGTCTGGTGGGCCCCGAGGAGATGTTGGGACTGGTGCCGGAGCTGCGACGGGAGCGAATCGCCGCCGGGGTCTATGAGCCCGGGGCGAGCGACATCGATGTCGCCGCCCTCCATCAGGCTTTCGTCCGCATCGCCCGCCGCGATGGCGCCGAGATCCGCCCCGGCGCCGCGGTGACGGCAATCGAGCGAACCGGATCGGGCTGGGTTGTGCGAACCGGGGAGGAAGAGATTCGAGCTCACGCAGTGGTCGACGCCGCCGGAGCATGGGGGGATGTGGTGGCGGTGATGGCCGGGGTGGAGCCGATCGGCCTCCAACCCATGCGACGCACCGCTTTCATGGTCCCCGGGAGCGAGGAATTCGCGAGATGGCCGATGGTGGTCGACGCCGACCAACGCTTCTACTTCAAGCCCGACGGTGTCCAGCTGCTCTGCTCCCTGGCGGAAGAGGTCCCATCCGAGCCCACCGACGCCCGACCACGGATGGAGGACGTGGCCATGGCGATCGAGCGCATCAACGAGGCCACCACCCTCGACATCGCCGTGGTCAAGTCGGAATGGGCCGGGTTGCGCACTTTCTCCCCCGATCGGGAGCTGGTCATCGGCGAGGACCCCACCGCCCCCGGATTCTTCTGGTTGGTCGGTCAAGGCGGAGTCGGCATCCAGACCTCGCCCGGGTATGGGTCGCTGCTCGCCTCCCTGGTCACCGGTGAGGACCTGACCCCCGATCTAGCCGAAGCGGGAGTGGACCCTGCGGTGACCGACCCGGCCCGGTTTCGCCCCTGACCTTCGTTCTCCACAACTCCGCCAAACCTCGAAGAACCGGCAGCCGCTTTATCTGATCCCCACAGCCCAAGGAAGGGTATGTTCGGGCGGATGAGAGCCGTCAGGGCCGGTGGTGGCTTTCCCGCCATCTGGTACATCGTGCGGAAGGCGTGGGAGACGGGTGGGCCAAGGGGTCTCGTCGCTATGTACCGGGGGCTGCGAAGCCGTAACGCCTGCAAGACCTGCGCACTGGGCATGGGCGGACAGCTCGGTGGGATGGTCAACGAGACCGGTCACTTCCCCGAGGTCTGCAAGAAGTCGGTGCAAGCGATGGCCGCAGACATGCAGGGGGCGATCCCCGCCCATTTCTTCGAGACTTTCGACTTCACCCGGCTCTCCTCCCTCTCGCCCCGGGAGCTGGAGGCGGCGGGACGGCTCACCACTCCCCTCTACGCCGGACCCCTCGACACCGGCTACCGGCCCATCGGCTGGAAAGAGGCGATCGAGAAAATCGTGGACGGGTTGGCGACTCACCATCCCAACGAGTCGTTCTTCTATGTGAGCGGCCGGTCCTCGAACGAGGCGGGGTTTCTGATCCAGCTTCTCTCCCGCATCCATGGCACCAACAACGTCAACAACTGCTCCTACTACTGCCATCAGGCCTCGGGGGTGGGGCTGAGCACGGTCACCGGCTCGGGAACGGCGACCGTTGTCCTCGAGGATCTGGAGGACCTCGGCAGAGGGGATGTCTTCTTCCTCATCGGCGCCAACCCCGCGTCCAACCACCCCCGTCTGATGACCACCCTGGCCAGATTGAAACGGGGTGGAGGCAAGGTGGTGGTGGTCAACCCTCTGAGGGAGACCGGTCTGGTCCGGTTCCGTGTGCCCTCAAAGGTGCGGAGTCTCCTCTTCGGCACCGCCATCGCCGACGAGTACGTCCAGCCCCATATCGGAGGTGACATTGCCTTCCTCTCCGGGGTGGCCAAGCACGTGATCGAGGCGGGTGGGGTGGACCACGATTTCGTCACCGACCACACCGACGGGTGGGGGGACTTCCTCTCCCACATCGAAACCCTCGACTGGGACACCATCACCGCACGATCGGGGGTGGGACGGGAGACGATCGCCAGGGTTGGCGACGTCTACCTGACGGCTGACCGCGCCGTGTTCGCCTGGGCCATGGGGATAACCCATCATGCTCACGGGGTGGACAACGTCCAGGCCATCGCCAACCTCGCCATGACCCGTGGAATGCTGGGACGCCCGGGCCGCGGCCTGCTCCCCATTCGGGGCCACTCCAATGTCCAGGGAGTCGGCTCGGTGGGCGTAAAGCCGCAGTTGAAGAGGGCGGTGCTCGAGGCGTTGGAGACGAAGCTGGGGGTGACCACCCCCGACTCGGAGGGTCTCGACACCATGGGGTGCATCATCGCGGCCGCCGAGGGAAGAGTGAAGGTGGGGCTCTGTCTCGGCGGCAACCTGTTCGGATCCAACCCCGACGCAGACTTCGCGGCTCGCGCCATGCAACGACTCGAGTTGGTGGCCTATCTCTCCACCAGTCTGAACACCGGTCATGTCTTCGGTCGGGCCCGGGAGACCGTCATCCTGCCCGTCCTCGCCCGTGACGAGGAACCGGAGCCGACGACCCAGGAGTCGATGTTCAACTTCGTCAGGTTGTCGGAGGGCGGCCGGCCCCGCCACGACGGGCCACGTTCGGAGGTCTCGGTGATCGCAGACATCGGCGAGGCCCTCGACTCCAGGGGCGTGCTCGATTGGCAGTCGATGCGTCGTCACGGGACTTTGCGCGAGGCCATCGCCAAGGTGATCCCCGGTTACGAGGCGATCGGCGAAATCGACCGCACTCGACAGGAGTTCCACATCGCGGGGCGCACCTTTCACGAGCCGCGGTTCGCCACAGAGAGCGGAAGGGCGGTGTTCCACGTCGTCGGCCTCCCGGAGTCGGGAGACGCCAACGGGAGGCTCCGGCTGATGACCGTTCGCTCCGAAGGCCAGTTCAACACGGTGGTCTACGAGGAGGAGGACCTCTACCGCGGTCAGGAGCGCCGTGACGTGGTCATGCTCAACCCCTCCGACATCTCCCGCTTGGGGCTCGCCGAGGACGAGAAGGTGGTGGTGCGCAGCGACATCGCCGAGATGAGAGGGCTGACGCTGAGATCGATCGACATCAGACCCGGCAACTGCGTCATGTACTACCCGGAGGCCAACGTCCTCGTCCCTCGGGTCGTGGACCCCCGTTCGCGCACTCCGGCCTTCAAGAGCGCCCTGGTCAGTGTGGAGGCGATGCGGGCCGGATAGGTGATCAAGGGCCATCAGATCGAGTCCACCGGGTCGAGGCTCCGCGACTTGATGCCGTTCCTTCGCCGCCCTCAGTAGGCGTGAGGGTCGTCGAAGGGCTCTCCGGTCGTGGTGAGCCGCTCGGAGATCCAGGCGTCCACCTCCGACCAGAGGTCGAATAGCCACGCTTCCTGCTCCTCCGGTGGAGGAAGTTGCTCGGCCGGGATGTGCCACACCCGGACGGCGACCCGAGTGTCCAGGGGCATCCCCCTCCAGATGTCTCCCGGGCTGGCGAAAGTCTCCAGACCGGCGTGCCCGACCACGAAGACGTCGGTCGGCGGGGGTGCGTGGGCAATAGCGGTCATCACTCCCTTGGACTTGGGCGGCAGGGTGTTGCGAAGCTCCTCGGCCCTCTCGGCCAGATCGGGACGCCCGATATCGTGCAGCTTCTCGACGGCGCGCCGGGCCCGCTTTGGCGTGTAGTTGGCACCCTCGGGGAAGATGACCAGCGCGTCGTCTTCGCCCATGGTCCCCGCGAGACGGGCGATCTCCTCGATCACCGGATCCCCCGCTCCCCGACCCCAGGAAACGAAGGCGGCAGGGATGCGGTGCAGCATCACGTCGAGCGCAGGGTCCCACTGCAGGAACTCCTTGAGCACGATCCGGGGCCTTCGCTGATATAGGTTCGTCAACCGGTCCATCAGCATCATCGAGTCGCCCGGGCCGGCGTGACGGCTGAGCACGATCACCGGCCGTCTCCGGCCATTCGTGGTTGCCCGGGAGCGGGGGCCTTCCCGATCGATGGCCACCCGGAATGTGAGCTTGGCCGAGGCCACCATTCGTCTCAACATCCAACCGAACAGCTCGTAGTGGGCCACCTGGAACTCGGTCGTCTTCAGCTTCCACCCGAACCCGGAGGCCACCCACAGACCGAACAGGGCGATCAGCGAGATGGCCTCGATCGCCAGGTACAGGAACAGGAACCAGACGATGCGGGCGATCCGCCACTTCCCGGGGACATATCTCGACGCGAAGCCGGCGGCCGGCACCACGATCGGCAGTGAGACCAGGACCACGATGACTCCGAACACCACCGCCGGATCCAGCACCAGCCGGCGCAGCCAGCGGT
>CAZAHX010000044.1:0-6203 GCA_964485005.1 uncultured Acidimicrobiaceae bacterium
ACATCCGCCGAAAGCTGGAGCCCGACCCCGGTGTGCCGAGATACTTCATCACCGAGCCAGGCATGGGATATCGCTTCGAGATCGATGATTGAGGTCTTCTGCGAGCCACGGTCAATCCGGGCGGGCGCTCCCGGGACCAGCCTTCCTGAGGTCTGACGCCAGGGGATGAGCCCGCACCCTCCGTCCGAGACGCGGGTACTCGACCACGAAGCCATCGGAATCGACACGCAGATCACTGTGGAAGGAGCCGGATCGATAGCTGACAGTTGCACCACCATCGGCGCCCTTTGCGATGTGCGTGTAACGCTGCTGGGAGGAAACGACACGAAGCGACGGGACCTCGATGAAGGCCATCAGGAAGGTGTGGTCTCCGGCTTGTCGATGCAGCTCATGGCGAAGGATCGGCATCGTGTTGGTCAGCGGGCACGCGGCGAGGTCGCAATCGAGCGCCTCGTCCAGTTCGGGTCGCGGCTCACCGTTGACAGTCCAGCCGTCGTCCTCCCGGCGCAGGTCCAGCGTTGCCGACCCGCCCTCCCATCGGCTCTCCGCCAGGAGGCGACGCGTGACGAATTGGTTCCCCGTCTCGACCCGATAGTCGACCCAGTACGGCTGTGGCAGCAGGCCCGCGGCGCGGCCATCCGCCGTCAGCCGATCGCCGTCGACTGACACCCAGGCCGTGTCGAAACCGGCGGTCGCGTCGATCGACCAGATCAGCATGGCGTCCATCCCAGGTTAGGCAGCCGAACGGGGCCGTCAGAGGGACAATCAGAGGCGAACGAAGTGAATTGCCTGCAAGATCGAATGGCCCGCTCCAAGCCGGCGAGGGAGCACTACGGCGTGTCATGGTCGGTCCCATGACACGAGGAATCGCCACCTGCTACATTCGTCCATCGTCCTTCCGGGGATCGACCGTCCAGCAGAGGAGTGACAGTGGTACCTCGCAGAATCCCGACCGGCAGACGAGTTCAGAGCGGATTCACCCGGCGGGAGTTTCTCTATTTGTCCGGGGCCGCCATGCTGGCGGCGGCGTGTGGCCCCGCCGGCACCGGTGCGACCACGACCACCCGAGCCGGGACGGGAACCACCCTGGCAGGGGGGGAACCGGCGGTCTCGTTCGTGGAACCCCGAGAAGCGTTGAGCGGCTCGCTCAACATCCTCCTGTGGAGCCATTTCGTACCGGCCCATGACACCTGGTTCGACCCCTTCGTCAAGGAGTGGGGCGACATGGTGGGAGTCGAGGTCAACGTCGATCACATCTCCGTCGCCGATGTTCCCGCCGCCATCGCCTCCGAGATCCAGTCGGGACAGCCCGAGCACGATCTCCTCCAGTACATCGCGGTGCAGAGCCAGCACGAGCCATCCGTGGTCGACATGGCCGACGTGGTCGCCGAGGCGGAGAGCCGCTACGGCACCATGCTCGACCTGACAAGACGGTCATCGCTCAACCCCAACACCGGCAAGTACTACGCCTATGCCCCATCCTGGGTGCCCGACCCCGGTGACTACCGGAGGTCGCTCTGGGAAGCCGTCGGGCTGCCCAACGGCCCCAGCACCTACGACGAACTGCTCGAAGGAGGGTCGGAGATATTCGAGACCGAAGGGGTGCAGTTGGGGATCGGGATGTCCCAAGAGATCGACTCCAACATGGCGCTGCGCGCGCTGTTGTGGTCGTTCGGGGCCGGGATCCAGGATGAGAACGAGAACGTGATCATCAACTCCGATGCCACCATCGCCGCTGTCGAGTACATGAACGAGCTGTTTGCCAATGCGATGACCCCTGAGGTGTTCGCCTGGAACGCAGCGTCCAACAATCAGGGAATCAACTCAGGTGAGCTGAGCTACATCCTCAACTCGATCTCGGCGTATCGCACCGCTCAGGACGAGGGTCTGGACGTGGCCGACGACATCTGGTTCACCCCGGCTCTTGAAGGTCCGGAGGCAGCCTTGGTCGCCTCCCACGTGATGTACAACTGGCTCATCCCTGACTTCCCCGACGTCAATGTGGCGGCGGCACAGGAGTTTCTGTTGCACTACACCGAGAACCTGGCCCCGGTGACCTGGCACTCGAAGTTGTACGACTTCCCTGCCTTCCCCGAGCGGGTCCCCGATCTCGACGGATGGGTACAGGACGACCCCTTCGGGTCGAATCCTCCCGACAAGCTGGCGGTCCTGGGGACCGCCCTCGACTGGGCGACCAACGTCGGCCACCCCGGCCCGGCCAACCCTGCAATCGGCCAGGTGTTCGGCGAGGCGATCATCCCGGTGATGTTCGCCGACGCGGCACAGGGCAACAAGACCCCGGGGGAGGCAGTCGCCGACGCAGAAGCCCAGATCACCGCCATCTTCGACAGTTGGCGCGAACAGGGCCTGGTTGGAAGCTGACACGTCCCCCCTCTTCGGAGGGGGGACCCAACTCCAAACGACCACGCATATAGGGTGACACTGTGGCCGTCATAGAAGTTCGTGGTCTCACCAAGCATTTCAGTGACGTGGTGGCCGTTGACGGCGTGGATCTCCGCTCAGAGGAGGGTGAGTTCTTGGTCCTGCTCGGACCGTCGGGTTGTGGCAAGACCACCCTGCTCCGGATGATCGCAGGGCTGGAGCAACCCACTTCGGGTGAGATCCTGCTCGGCGGCGACAGCGTCATCGGTCTGCCGCCCCGGGCCCGGAAGATCGCCATGGTCTTCCAGTCCTATGCCCTCTACCCGCACATGACGGTGCACAACAACATCGCCTTCCCCCTCAAGGCTCAAGGAATGGAAGCCGAAGAGCGGGCCGAGAAGGTGCAATGGGCGGCCCGATTGTTCGAGATCGAGCCCCTGCTCCACCGTCGGCCGCGCCAGCTGTCCGGCGGCGAGCGTCAGCGGGTCGCCCTGGCCCGCGCCCTGGTCCGCGAGCCCAGCGTCTTCCTCCTCGACGAGCCTCTCTCCAACCTCGACGCCAAGCTCAGGGCGGCGGCCCGAGACGACCTGATGGAGTTCCAACGCAGGATCGGGATCACCACCATCTATGTCACCCACGATCAGGTGGAGGCGATGGGGATGGGCGACCGCATCGCGGTGATGAACCGCGGTCGGGTGCGACAGCTTGGTACCCCTGAACAGGTGTATCACCACCCGGCGGATGTCTTCGTCGCCCAGTTCATCGGCTCGCCCCCGATGAACCTCCTCGAGAACAGGGAGTTTCTCTTCGGGTTTCGCCCCGAGCAACTGCTCCCCGAGGGGATCGTGGGTGACGAGGGAGACCGGGTGCCTTTCACCTTTCATGTCAACCGGGTCGAGTATCTCGGGTCGGAGCGATATCTCTACGGGCACATCAGAGGTCACGACGAGACCAAGGTGATCGCCATGCTTCCTTCCACGGTGACGCTCCCCATCGAGGTGGACCGAGATCACCGGTTCTCGGTGTCCCAGAGCCAGCTCCGCTTCTTCGACCCGGACGACCAGGGAAAGACCATCCCCGCCCAGCCGTTGTGATGACTACCACCACCCGCCCTCGCTACCTGGCAGACAATCCCCGATTTCTCGCCGGTGTCTTCATGTCGCCGGCGATCGTCTACATCATCGCCCTGGTCGGGTTCCCCTTCGCCCTCTCCATCATCTACGCCTTCACCGACATCAGCACCGGGAACCCCTCCCTCAACTTCGTCGGTTTCGAAACCTTCGGCCGGGTTCTCGACGACCCCGTCTTCCGCGAGGCGCTGTGGAACACCTTCTTGTTCGCCACCCTGGCCAATCTGATCGTGGTGGTCCTGGCCACCGGTCTCGCCGAAGTCCTGACCAGGGACTTCAAAGGCAAGTGGCTGGTCAGGTTTCTGATCCTGCTGCCATGGGTGGCCCCGGTCTCCCTGGCCACGGTCACCTGGCTGTGGACCTTCGATTCGATCTTCTCACCCATAGACTGGCTGCTGCGCGAGGCGGGGCTCATCACCGACAACATGTACTGGCTGGGCCGTCCCCAATTGGCCATGACGGCGATCATCGCTGTCCAGGCTTGGCGGATCGTCCCCCTGGCTGCGGTGATCGTCATGGCCGGTCTGATGGCTATCCCCGAGGAGATCAACGACGCCGTCGCCGTCGACGGCGCCGGGACATGGCGAAGAATCTTCCAGGTCACCATCCCGTTGCTGGCGCCGATCATCGCGGTGGCCGTTCTCTTCGGAGTGATACTCAGCATCTCGGACATGAGCCTGATCTTCATCCTCACCCGGGGCGGGCCCACCAACGCGACCCAGGTCCTCTCCACCTGGGCTTTCATCAAGGGGATCGAAGGTGGAGCTTTGGGTCAAGGGGCTGCCATCGCTCTCTTCCTGCTCCCCGTCCTGGTGGGGATTACCGCGGTGGTCCTCCGTCTCGCCCGACGCCGGGAGGTGTTGTGATGTCCTGGCGCGACGCCGACGTTCCCACACTGCAAAGAAGAGCCCAGCGCCGTCGCCGGTTGGGTAGGGCGGGTCTCTATACCTCGGCGATCCTCTTCTGCTCGTTCGCGGTGTTCCCCTTCAGTTGGGCTCTCATCAGCATGTTCAAGCAGTCAGCCGACCTCTACGTCAAGGCCAACAACCCCTTCTGGTTCAACCTGGCCCCGACCCTCCAGCATCTCCGCCTCCTCTTCCTCGAGACCAACTACCTCGTCTTCATCAGAAACAGCATCGTCGTCGGTCTGGTCGTGACGCTGATCACCCTGGTCCTCGCCCTGCCCATGGCCTATGCACTGGCCCGTCTTCGTCTCAGGTGGGGGGAGCGGATGGGTATCGCCGTCTTCCTCGTGTATCTAGTCCCACCCACGTTGTTGTTCATCCCCATGACCCGGGTGATCAACTATCTCGGGCTTCAGGAGTCGCTGTGGTCGCTGATCCTGGTCTACCCCACCATCACCATCCCCATTGCCTCCTGGCTGCTGATGGGCTTCTTCAAGGGGATACCCATGGACATCGAAGAACAGGCCATGGTCGACGGTTACAGCCGGGTGGGGGCCATCACCCGGGTGGTACTCCCCTTGATGCTCCCCGGCATCATCGCCGTCGTCGTCTTCGCCTTCACCCTCTCTGCCCACGAGTTCATCTACGCCCTCGCCTTCAACAAGTCGTCGGCGGTGAAGACCATTGCTACTGGTGTTCCCACCGAACTGATCCGGGGTGACGTCTTCTTCTGGCAGTCACTTCAAGCATCGGTGATCATCGTGGCGATTCCCATCGCCCTGGTGTTCAACGCCTTCCTCGACCGGTTCATAAAGGGCTTCACCATGGGGGCGGTCAAAGGCTAGGAAGGCATCAGACAGGAGGAGGCCTGGCTGCCACCCTCTGACCAGCATCTTTTGTGGTCGGGACGTCGGGATGGATTCCCATCCCGACGGGGTTGGGGCGTCGAGGGGCTCCTAAGGCTGCGGATTGGTGTTCGGGTTGCAGACACCAGCATTAATCGGCATACCGCCCGGACCAGGCGTATGCCCCGGTGGAGGAACGATTCCACTGTTGAACCCGACGTTTCGAGCCAACCAGCTGACAGTCTCGCCGGCGTTTCCACCATCGACCCATGGCGTGTCTGAACCGGTCGGCGCACCAGCATTACTACAAAACGAAGCGCCGTTCCGCCGGCGGCCAGCGCGGCAGGCACGGCCAGAGCAAGGAATAGGACGATCGCCGCCAACAGGCCGATCACCCTCCTACCGGTATCGAGTACTTCATATGACATGATGAGCTTCTCCTCTCTCATCGATTGGATTGATTGTCCGGCAAGGGCCTCGAGCCTCTGGACCAAATGTCTCGTTCCGATCAGGGAAGAGCATCCGACCCTGGCCGATTCACGGGCAGAGGGCTGATGCGCTTCGTTCCAACCTCAGCTAGGGCCCTTGCTGGTTTCCCAGCGAACGAGGTAGCAGTCAAGCTTCACTCAACCCTGGGTAAAGAGCTCGGGCTCGGAAAACGGGGACGTGGCGAAGGGCTACCAGACCCTGGCACTTCAAGACCGAGACCCTGGTCGTGCGGCATCGCGGTCTGTCGGCTACGAGCAGTCGGCGTGCCGTATTCAGCTGGAAGCGAAAGCTTCCCAGAGGGCATCGACGGGGCGGATGTCCTGCGGGCTGTCGCCCACGGGCGACTCGAAGCCGAGCACGATGCCATGGGGGGATGTGGCCGACTCTCCGGCAGCCTGCAGCAGGGTTGACTGGAGTTGAGCTCGACCTTTCAGTCCCGCAGCTTCGGCTCC
>CAZAHX010000044.1:6303-10365 GCA_964485005.1 uncultured Acidimicrobiaceae bacterium
GCAGCAGGGTTGACTGGAGTTGAGCTCGACCTTTCAGTCCCGCAGCTTCGGCTCCGATGCGTAGTGCTGTGGTGTGAGGCCAGGTCTCGTCCATGACTGTCGCGACGTCAGTCGCCGCTTCCAGCCATGTCTGGGCCCGCTCGAACGCCCGCATGAGAACAGCAGCCTCTGCGATCTTGAGCAGAACCCCTGCGTACTGGTGTCCCGCCCCTATGCGTCGTACCTCACTTGCAGCTTGCTCGGCCACCGATAGCCAGTCCGCGTCCTGGGCGGCCGCCAACAGAACCGCCTGCTCTGCCCGCGCGTCCGCTGCGATATCGATGAAGCCAGCGTCCGTCGCCTCCTCGGCCAGCGCGGCGGCGCGCTTCGAGGCGGCGCTCAGGTCGTCTGGGTCGGTATCGGGCCAGGTTGCTAACTCGTTAAGCACGTCGTAGCGGAGTCGAAGCCAGTCGGCCCGACAGATTGCCGACTTGTCTCCCCACGCCCGGGCAAGTGAGTTGAGACTCTCTATTGCCTCGATTGTGGGGAGACGGCGCCCGGCCAGACCGATCAGGATCAGCCAAAACTCGGTCCAGTATTGGCCGGGGATGTGCTCGAGGTCCCGATAGAGTTGCGCCGCTTCTTCCTCCGATGCTCGCGCGGCTCTCAGATCACATCTCACGAGGCGACTGACGCCGTAGACGAGCGCCACCCGAGCCCTGCTCTTCGCAGGGAGCGACTCCGAATCGATATGCGACTTGGCTTCGGCGATCCAGTTCTCCGCCTCCCGGCTACGTCCAGAGACGCAAAGGGGCCACTGCAAAGCAGCTGCCATCACCATCGCCTGCTCGATTTCTCCCGCGTCCATCGACCATTGCCACGCCGCACGAAAGTCGTCTATGGATGAGGTGACCCGATGGATCCAGGTGCCGGCGTCCTGGATGGCTCCCCTCTCACCACGCTCTGCGAATCGACGGGCCCAGTCTCGGTGACGACGCAGAACGAATTCGGGATCATCAGCCAGTCGATCCCAGGCGAACGACCCGATCGATTCCATCATCCGAAACCGGGGAAGCCCGCCGGACGACACCACCTCGATCATGGACTGGTCCGCAAGTCGGGTGATGCCCTCTTCCACGCTTTTCTCAGGCAACGGATCGAATCCGCTGACAGCCATGGCCGCTTCAAGGTCGAACGGCCCCCTAAACACTGCGAGACGGGAGAGGAGGCGCCGATCGGTCTCGTCCAGCAGGCGGAAGCTCCAGTCGATGACAGCCTCGAGGGTTCGATGCCGGGGAAGCGCGGCGCGTTGGGCTCCTCCCAACAACGAGAAGCGGTCGTTCAAGCGATTTGCAACGGCCTGGGGCGTGAGAGTGGGGGTGCGGGCTGCAGCGAGTTCGATCGCCAGGGGTATCCCGTCGAGGCGACGACAGATATCGGCCACGGCCGCAAGATCCCCAGCATTCACCTCGGTCCCTCTGGACGCGGCTCGGTCAACGAAGAGTTGAACTGCAGTCGAGGCGAGCGCCTCGCTGGCAGTAGCATCCAATTCGGGTAGCGAGAGAGACGGAACCCTCCACACGGTTTCTCCACTCACCTGGAGAGGTTCTCGGCTGGTGATCAAGAATCTGAGGGTCGCAACACGGTCCAGTAGCTGGTCCACGAGCTTCGCGGCCGAAGACACGAGATGCTCGACCGTATCGAGCACAATCACCTTTGGGGGAGGGTCGGCCAAAACCCTGATCATGGAGTCTGCGAGGTCCGCGTGAGCACTCTGCGGTATGTCGCCGGCCGCAGCGACCGTCTCCAATAGTCGCTCCGGGTCAGTCAGCCCCGCCAGATCAACCCACCAGACCGGAACATCCTCGTCGATGAGCTTCCATGCGAGCCGCTGCGCCACTCGAGTCTTGCCCACACCGCCCGTCCCGGTGAGGGTGAGCAATCGGGTTTCGGAGAGTCGGGTCGAAAGGTGCCTCAATTCGATGTCGCGGCCGATCAGCCGGCTTCGCTCTGCGGGAGGAGACTGGCTCGTTTTCGGTCTCACCGGAGGTGGTGCAAGCTCGGGGTCGTCGATGAGTATCTGGTCCTCGAGACGTCGCAGGGAAGGGCCTGGCTCCAGACCAAGCTCGGCGAGGTGATCGGAGTAGCGCCGGTACGCAGAAAGAGATTCGGCATGTCGACCGCACCGGTAGAGACTGAGCATGAGTTGGCCCCAATACGTCTCCCTCAAAGGATGTTCGGCGACCAGAGATTCGAGCTCGGCGACCAGCTGGCCGTGGTGACCGAGCGCAAGGCGGGCCTCCACGCTGGCTTCGATTGCCGCGAGCCGGGACTCGTCCAGGCGGATCGCCTCATCGTGAACGAAGGGAAGATCGGCGGTGTCGCCGAATGCCGGGCCACGCCAGAGTTCCAGGGCTCGCTTCAGCGTGAGAGCCGCGGCCGAGGGATCACCAGATGCCAGGAGGCTCTGGCCTCTACTCGCCAGCTTCTCGAATTCGAATGCGTCGAGTTGGTCAGACTCCAGTCGGAGGCGATAACCCTCGCCCGCGGTCTCTAAGACGGAGACACCGTCATCCGCCCCGGACACAGGCCGCAGCCGCTTACGCAGATTGGATATATGGACGGCAAGCGTGTGATGAGTTGACTCTGTGACCTCTCCTTCCCACACGACATCGACCAGCCGATCGCGCGACACCACCTCGTTGACCTTCGCCAGCAGTACAGAGAGCAGGACCCGCTGACGACTCCCTGGAGCCGGTGCCTCCCCGTCCGAACCCTCTATCTCAATCGGTCCCAGCACATGAAACCGCATCCCTCAACTATGCCAAAGATGGTTCAAGGTTGGGTCAAGCTCCGGATCTGTGCCTCTGCGTCGTCCTTCATCGAGGTTTGAGTGGAGGTTGACCCAATGCCTCTTTGATGGCTGGGAAACAAGCACCCTGATCGAAACAGGAGGAGGTAATCATGGCCACCCGGACATCATCGAGGAGACGACGCCGCAGAGTCCGGACACGTTTGGCTCCACCCCTCAATCCTCGATCTCATCTCCGCCACAGGAAAGAAGATCTGCTTTCGGACCTAGATCCGGGCTGGCTCGACTGGAGAAGGACCAATAGCAGTCGGCCATCGAGTAACACATCCGAGGCTGCATGAGGCTGAGATCGTTCCCTGTCCCAACAGCTCGTGCGAGTCGCCGGTGAGATGAACAGGTTTCCGGAGTTCGGCACGCGGATAACAACATGTGGGTCAAACCACGCTTGAAGTTGTGTGAGAGGTCCTGCGGGTCGGCCACGCCGAGCGGCTCGGGATTCTCCGGATAACCCGACTGGGCGCAGGGTGTCGAGGACCGTATACGGCGTCTAGAGGCCGGCGAGCCCCCCCCCAGGTGGCCTGTTCGGTGTTCGTCCGCTCCTTAAACACTATCGGAAGGGCGTTTGTGGGCCCCATATGGTAACTCTCCCCGGTAGCCAGCCTGAACACCGGTTGGAAACACGGCCGGGGTGCTGAAGGGTTTGAAGACCCCCTTCGCAGACTTTTAGTCTCGGACAGCGTTCGTGGTTGCTTCTCTCGCGTAGGCCAAGGCCTCCTCCAGCTCCATGGCGAGCCCCTCCTCCCAGGCCCGTTCGATCTCCTCCTCCGAGAGCTCCCCCTGAGCGGTGTCCCTGGGACTCTCCAGGCCCCGCACCCCCAGGGTGAGCCCCACCCCCATCCGGTCCCGGACGGCCTGGGCCGCCCCGGCCAGCCGGACCCCCCGGGTCGGCTCTCCCCGACTCACCGCCGCCGTGCCCAGCCAGTCGAAGGCCTGGGCAAGGCTGGAGAGATCCCCGGCCTTGAGGAAGATCTCCAGCGCCTCTCGGACCGTCTCCTCGGCCTCCTCGTAACGCTCCCGGGCCAGCTCGGCCCGCACCCGGAGGATCAGCGCCTGGCCCAGCCCCCAGCCTCCTCCCGACCGGCGAGCTTCCTCCACCGCCTCGACAAACACCGTCTCAGCCTCCTCGGGGTCTCCCGCCAGCAGGCGGCTCATGCCGATCAGCGCAAACGGCAGGGACCGCACCGACGGATCCTCCGCCTCCCCCGCTAGGG
>CAZAHX010000045.1:0-10301 GCA_964485005.1 uncultured Acidimicrobiaceae bacterium
CGGACGACCTGCGGGTGGCCGCGGTCTACCGGGGGCAACGCACCATTATCCCGGACGACGACTTCGCGCTCGCCGAAGGGGACCTCGTGGTGGCCGCCGCCCGTACCGGGGCGCGGAAGAAGATCCGCCACTACCTCGCCATGAAGGAAGGGCGTCGATGAGAGTCACTTTGATCGGTGGCGGCAAGGTCGGCTCCTATCTGGCACGCGAGCTTCACAAGGCAGGCCATGTCGTCACCGTCATCGAGGAATCACACGGGCACGCCGAGGCGCTGTCTGACGAGTCCAAGGTGCTGGTGCTGGAGGGAGACGGCACCGATGTCAAGTTGCTCAAGACTGCCGACACCGAGCGGGCCGACTGGGTGCTCGCGGTCACCGGGCTCGACGAGGTCAATCTCGTCGCTTGTCAGCTTGCGTTGACCTTGGGGGCGCGGCAGGTCCTCGCCCGGCTCAACAACCCATTGAACCGCCCCACCTTCGACGCCCTCGATATTCCGGTAGTTGCGGTAACGGATGTGATGGCGACTCTGATCTCGCGGGAGGTGGAAGTGCCCGAGTTCAGGCACGTGACGCTGCTGGGGAGAGGCGAGATCTCCGTCTATGAGGTCGACATCCCACCGGAGTTCGAAGCGCAACCAGTAGCCGAGGTTCGGCTTCCCAAGGGAGCGCTTCTGGTTGCCGTAGTCAGCGGTGACGAAGTGAGGGTTCCCACAGCGACCACGACTCTCCACCCGGGCGATCAAGTGACTGCGGTCAGCGGCGTCGAGCTCGAGGACCAGGTGCGCGCTGCCCTCGGGCTGCGAGGCGGTCGCCAGCGGTGACTGCACCTAGGGACCGCAAGTGGACGAGCGTCCCTGGACTTGCGGGAGGGCTGGTCATGTTCGTCGTCGAAGCCCTGATCGTGATCGGACTCGTGACCGCGGCACTGGTCGTAGCGGTCTTGGTACTGGCCATTCTCTGAAATGCTGGTCCGGCCCGTCGCAGAGGATTTCCGGGTGATCGCGTTCTATCTGGGACGCATCTTCCTCTTGGTGGCCGCCGCCAGCGCTCTCCCCCTTATCTGGGCAGCGGCCGCTCGAGAGTGGAGCCCGCTCGGATCGTTTCTCCTCATGGGCGGGGTCTTTGCCCTGCTGGGAGTGGTGGGCGTCAGACTGGCTCCGCGGGAGTCAAAGCTCGGTTGGAGCCATGGAATGGTAGTGGTCGCACTCACCTGGCTGATCGTGCCTCTGATCGGGGCGATACCCCTCTGGCTCTCCGGGCACTTCGGGCGGCCTCTCGACGCCTTCTTCGACGCGGTGTCGGGCCTGACGACGACCGGACTGTCCTTGCTCAATGATGTCGATCATCTCGCCTCTTCGCTCAATTTCTGGCGGCACTTCCTGCAGTTCCTCGGGGGCCAGGGCATCATCCTGGCCGCGCTCACGATTTTCGCCGGGACCGGGGGGATCACTCTCTACTTTGGCGAGGCAAGAGACGAGCGAATCCTTCCCTCGGTGACTTCGACGGCCAGGTTCATCTGGGCGGTTTCCGTCGTGCACCTGGTCTTTGGGGTGACGGCCCTGGGGATGGTGGGTTGGATCGTGCTCGGATTCGACCTCGACCGCGCTGTCTTCCACGGGCTGATGACCTTCTTCGCAGGCTTCGACACCGGTGGCTTCTCCCCACAGTCGTCCAGCATCGGCTACTACCACTCGGCCATCTTCGAAGGCGTCACCGCCTTACTCATGGTTGCGGGGGCCATGTCCTTCGGGCTTCATTACGCACTGTGGCGCGGTCCCCGTCGCAGCGTGTTCGCCAACCTGGAGACCCGGACAATCCTCGCCACCTTCGGATTCACCATGGTATTGACGCTCCTCGGGCTTGCCGCAACGGGCTTGTTCAAGACAGTGGCGGGCTTGACCCGCCAGGGCTTCTTCCAGATCCTCTCGGCGCACACAGGGACCGGATTCTCCACCGTCCCATCAGCCGAACTGGCCCGATGGGGTGGGCTCGCTTTCGGAGGAATTGCCATCGCCATGGCGCTCGGTGGCATGGGCTCGTCCACCGCGGGAGGCGTCAAGTCACTCCGGATCGGGCTCACCATCAAGGCTGTCGTCAACCAGATCAGGCAGGTCCTGCTGCCGGAGCATGCGGTCGTCGGCACCGCCTATCACCAGTCCGGACGCAAGCACCTGACGCCCAATCTCATCCAGTCGGTGATGATCATCTCGCTCCTCTATGTCGCCCTCTACCTCCTCGGCGCGGGGATTGGACTCGCCTACGGCATCCCGCTGCAGGAGGCTCTCTTCGAGTCGGTGAGCGCCTCGGCGAACGTGGGCCTCTCCGTCGGGGTCACCGACCCCTCGATGCCGATACTCCTGGAGGTGGCCTACATGCTCCAGATGTGGGCGGGCCGGCTCGAATTCGTAGCCGTGTTCTCGCTGCTGGGATTTCTCTACGCGTGGGTCCGGGGCAAGTGATGAGACTCTTCATCACCACCGTTTTGGTGGCGGCGTTTTCCTTCATGCCATCCGAAGCCCTTGCCGCCGAGGAAGTGTCGGTGTCCGGCCTCATCGAAATGGCGGCCGAGTTGTCAGGCCAGGAGGTGACTGTGAAGGGGGAGCTCGTCGGCGACTACGGGTTTCGCGGTGACGGGTGGATGTGGACACAGTTGAACGACGACCTATACGCACGTCACCCGATAAGAGAGGGGGGGCCGCTGCAGGGCGCCAATATCGGAGTCGGTATCAGGATCCCGGCCGGACTGGCCAAAGACCTCGACCCTCCAGGTGGGTATCGGCATCGTGGTCCCCTCGTCAGCGTGACCGGGACTTGGAAGTATCACGACCCGGAGCGACAAGGGGAGTCGTATCTGGAAGTCGAGTCGCTGGCCGTTATCGAGCCAGGACGTAGCCTCCATGAAGTGCCTGACTGGCGCGCTTTCGTTGCCGGGGTCTTGCTGGTCGGGGCGGCGGCTTTCGTCTGGTTCGTCCGTCCCCATGATTAGTGCTGCGAACCTTGTCCTCGGCCTGTTGAACTGCTCCGAATCAGCGCTCAGCCCAGATACCTCTCATGCCACTCGAGCACCACTTCGAATCGCTCCTTGCGGTGCCGTGGGCTGCCGCTGCGGCTCATCTCGTGGCCCTCACCGGGGAACCGGACCAGCTCGGTCGGAGTGCCGTTGCGTAGAAGCGCCATGAAATATTGCTCTGCCTGCTCGATGGGACAACGGAAATCGTCCTCCGCATGGAGCACCAGGGTGGGGGTGGTCACCCGGTGGGCGATCGCGAGGGGGCTGAGCCGCCACCACGTCTCCCACGCTTCGGGGTAGGACTCCTCGGTGTAGTTCTCGGGGAAGACCCCGCCGATGTCCGAGGTCCCGGCGAAGCTGGTCCAGGAGACGAGGGCCCGCTCCACGATCGCGGAGCGCCAGCGGTTCTCGTGACCGATGATCCAGGCGGTGAGGAATCCCCCGTACGATCCGCCCATCACTCCCATCCGCTCTGCGTCGAGCCGCGGATAGCGATCTAGCGTCTCAGCAACCACGGCTCTGATGTCGTCGAGGTCGACCTTTCCCCAACCCTCGCCGACCACGGCCCGGGTGAAATCGCGGCCGCGACCTGCCGAGCCCCGGGGATTGCAGGCCACCACCCCGTAGCCGGCTCCCGCATAGACCTGGAACTCGTCGAAGAAGCCGAACCCGTACTGGGATGCCGGGCCTCCGTGGATGTTGAGCAGCAGCGGCACCTTTTCCGGTCCCTCCGGGAGATAGACCCACACGTCGAGCTTCTCATCATCGGCTGTGCCAACAAGGAAGTGCTCGGGCTCGACCGGCCCGAGTTCGCCTGGTTGGCTCAGTTCGGTGATCCGGGTCTCGGCGTCGTCCTCCAAAGAGAACAGCTCACCAGGAGAGTCCCAGGTGGATGCGGTGAAGACGAGCTTGCTCCTCTCGGCGTCGAATCCGGTGACCACCCTCTCGCCTGCGACCAAATGGGCGATCTCACCATCAGGCGATACCCGGATCAGGCCGAACTTCCCCGAGTCCTCGAGACCGATGACGGCTTGGTCGCCGACCCAACGGACCGCCGCCGGACCGGCGGCCAGGGAGGCCGACCCCCGGTCGAGATGCCCGGTGAGGTCGGTCAGGGAACCATCGCTTTCTCTCCGATACAGATAGGAGTCGACCGGGTACCTGGGATTGAGATTCCCCAGGATATGAAGGACCCCGTCGGGTCGATATGAAACCGCGGTCCAGAAGCCTCTCGGGGCGGCCCGGGAGATCTCGCCGGTTTCCACCTCCATCTCCCAGACATCGTTGCCGGAGACCAGCCCCCGCTTCGGGTCCCGGTCGGATACGAAGGCGACTGTCTTGCCATCCGGTGACCATTCCGGCAGTTCCTCGTCGAACTCGCCCGGAGTGAGGCATCGCGGCTCGTCCTCACCTTGGGGATCGACCAGCCAGAGGTGACGGTGCCGGTCGTGGATCGGGCCCTTGTTGTCGAATCGAAAGGGCACGAAGGTGATGCGCCGGGGTTTGCGCTTCCGCTCCTCCTCGTCGAGCCCGTCCCAGTCCTCGGTCGGGGTCACCGCCACAGCCAGCAGCCACGACCCGTCCGGTGACCACTCCAATGCCTCCACTCCGAAGGTGAAGTCGGTGAGCGATCTGGGCTCGCCACCGTCTGCCGGCATCAGCGCGACCTGGGGCTTGCCCTTCTCGTCCTTCTTGCGGAGGAAGGCGAGCCTCCCCCCGTCCGGGGACCATCTCGGGGCGGTGTCTCCGGGACCCTCCGTGAAGGGGCGGAGCCCATCCGCGTGACTCATCCAGATCCTCCGCAGGTATCGATCCTCCTCGAGCTGGGGGATGGAGACCACGAAGGCGACCCGACGCCCATCGGGGCTGATACGAGGGTCGCTGGGTACCTCGAGCCGGCTGAGGTCATCGGGTGTCATCGGTGGCGGAGAACCTAACCACCGGTCATCGACACCGCTGCCCCTCAGGGCGGTTTGCCCCGAATCGGAGCGGTATCAGATGTCGATGTCGTCGCGCATCAATGCCGACATGCGGCGGCGCAGCCCCGGATAGGCGGTGCGCAGGCCCAGTTCGATGGCGAACCGGGCGTCATCGGTGACATTGAGGATCACTTCCTCACCCTCGGCGCGGACATGAAAGCCATCCTGAAGCGCGGAGACCCTGATCCGGTCGACCTCCCAGTCGGCGAGCTCCCGGGTGCCGGACCTGACCTTCATGCGGCCATCGGTGAGGTCGACTTCGACTCCGAGTGGTAGGCCAGACTCGCCGTTGAGTCTCAGCCTCGCGTCGTACGATGACATCGGCTCCTCCGTTCACTCCCACCCGACCACGCCACGGTCAGGCTATCCGAGAAATGCCTCCATTTCTATGGGATATTGAAGAGCACCGACATGCAGGTCAGACCGCCGTCGACGGCCTGGATCTGGGATACGTCGATGGGCACCGCCTGATATCCCTGCTTGCCAAGCTCGGCAACGGTCCTGGGGGCCGACGAAGTGACCAAAACCTCCCCATTGGGAAGGGGCAAGGCACTGAACCGGAATCGCTCCGAATCATCTTCATAAATGAGCCGATAGCCGGCGAGGGCCGATTCCTCCACCGCCCCCGGGGTCACCACCGCCGTCTCCGAGTCGAGTGGAAGCACCGCAGACTTGAGATGGAGGCCCTCATCGACCCTCACCTCGATGGCCTCCAGCCCCGCATCCGAGACGATCCGGTGGAGCTGGGCCACTCCCTCGGCATTGGTCCGTGATGATCTGCCGATGAGGACCCGATCGGAGGTGACGATGACATCGCCGCCGTCCAGAGTCGCCGGTGACTCGATGGGCAGCAGTCTGAACCACCTGCTCAACATCTCCGCCACCGGGCCCACCTCACCCCGCCGGGAGGGAGCCCCGGGTCGGGTCACGACGGCCTTGTCGCCGATGATGACCGCGGCATCTTCGATGAACACACAGTCGGGATGTAGCGGGTCGGCAGCCACTGTCACGATCTGACAGCCAGACGCCTCCAAGTGCGAGAGATAGCCGTCGTGCTGGGCGCGGGCCAGCTCGACGTCGACCTTGGCTGCGGGATCCGAAGTCAGGGCACGATCGAAGCTGTCCGGGATACCGCGGACCAAAGCCACCGGAGTGACGTTCATCCCCCGATTATTGACTCCTGGCGACCGACATGGAGTCGTACCGTGCCGGCGATGCTCGCCGATCGCAGTGTGCGCAAGCTGGTCCTGGCCCGCTTCATCTCCCGGGTGGGAGGCGAGGCGGCTTTCTTCGTGGGGATCTGGGGAAAGGCAGCCTTCACCCTCCAGGCAACGCCGGGTGAGCTGGCGATGGTCATGGGGGCTCTCGGAGTGGCCTCGCTCATCGGCGCCTCCTTCGCCGGTGTCCTCATCGATCGTTTCGATCCGCGGCGGGTGCTCCTCTGGGGCGAGATCTTCTTCATCCCCTCGGTGCTGGCCATGGTCTTTGCCGACACCATCCCCTGGCTGGTAGTCACCACCTTCCTGCTCGGACTGGTCGGGGCGCCGGTCTTCACAGCCATCTCTTCGTTCGCGCCTTTCCTCACCGAGGACAACGACGAGCTGGCGCGGATCAACGGGCTCATCGAAGCGGGGGCCTGGGCCGCCTTCGTGCTCGGCCCGGCGGCCGGTGCGATCATCGCCGGAACGGTCGGCGTCGACGGGATCTTCGTCCTCGACGCCGTCACCTCGGCGATAGGCGCCGCCCTGGTGTTCGGGGTCACCATCCGGCCCACCGCTCGTACCCGGGAGACCGGCAGCGGCTGGAAGGAGCTGCGTGAGGGGTTCTCCTACGCCTATCTCCACGAGCGTCTCCGCTTCTACATCTGGCTCGGCTCGTCTGTGTGGCTTCTCTTCGGGTTCTTCAGCGCTCTCGAGCCCCTCTTCTTCCGCGACGTTGTGGGCGTGGAGGTGGAGACCCTGGGATGGGTCAACTCCATATTCGGCCTCGGTCTCGTCGCGGGCACATGGGTTTCGGGGAGGATCCCGGCCCGTTTGCGCACGGCTCGCACCCTCACCGTGCTGGTCGGGCTCAACGCCCTGGGTGTGGTGGCCTACGTGGGTACGGGGAGACTCCCCGTGGTGATGACCGCCGGTGTCGCTTGGGGGGTGATCATCGGCACCATGGTGCCCTTGCATCGCACCCTGATCCAGGTCAACACCCCCGAGCCGCTGGTGGGGCGGATAATGGGGGTCAATCACATGCACTCCGAGGTCGGCCATCTCATCCCGCTGACCTTTGCGCCGGCACTGGCCGCGGCGTTCGGTGTGCAGGCCACGATGCTGGGCTCGGGTCTGGTGGTCGCCGTGGCCGCCATCCTTTTCTGGCCGGGAGCCCGCCGGCTCGACCAGACCCGCGATGTCGCCGTGCCTCCCCCCGAGATCCCCGATCCCGAGGAGGAGCCCCGGTCAGTGGGGCATTGAGCCTGCACTTTCGCGAGCGTGAGTAAATGACGTCGCTCAGCGACGTCATTTACTCACGCTTGTCGTCAAACAGCCAGGTCGGAGAGGATCTGCTGTGAGGCGAAACGACCCGGGGCGCCCATGACACAACCTCCGGGGTGGGTCCCAGACCCGCATTGGTAATACCCATGTATCGGGGTCCGGTACTGATTCCATCCGGGCGCGGGGCGGAAGAAGAACATCTGCGGGGCCAAGAACTCCCCGGCGAAGATGTTCCCCTCGGTGAGCCCCACCGTGCGCTCTATGTCGAGCGGGGTCACCACCTCGCGATGGAGCACCAGGTTCGAGAAACCGGGGAACACCTCCTCGAGTCGCGACTGCACCACGTCGCCCAGGGAGTCGCGCTCGCGGTCCCAGTCGCTGTCACGAAGGTGATACGGGGCGTACTGGATGAAGTTGGACATCACCGCCTTGCCGGGAGGCGCCATGTCGGGGTCGATGTTGGACTGGACGCAGGCGTCGATGTAAGGCCGCTGGCTGTACCGGCCGTACTTGGCGTCGTCGAAGGCACGCTCCAGGTAGTCCAGGCTGGGTCCGATGTTGATGAACCCCCTGAGATGGTCGCTCCGGCCATCGAGGCCGGGGAAGCTGGGATTGGCTTCGAGGGCGAAGTTCACCTTTGCCGACGTCCCCTGGAACTTGAGCCGTCTCACATTGTCCACCAGGTCGGTGGGAAGTTCCCTGGGGTCTACCAGCTCCATGAAGGTCCGGCGGGGGTCGAGAGCGCTGACCACGGTGGGGGCTCGGAACTCGGTGCCGTCCTCGAGGGCCACCCCCACCACCCGGTCTTCCCTGGTGATCACGCCGGTGACCGGCGATTCGAGACGGATCTCGGCGCCGAACGACTCGGCGGCGCGGGCCAGCACCTGGGTGAAGCCCCCGTTGCCGCCCTTGTGGAAGGCCCAGGATCCGTAGACCGAGTCGTGCTCGCCGAAGGAGTGGTAGAGCAGGACCAGACCCGACCCCTGGGAGCGTGGCCCCACCATGCTTCCGATGATCCCCGACGAGGCCAGCCAGCCCTGCATGATGTCGGTCTCGAAGTAGTCCTCGAGGATGTCGGCGGCACTTCCCGTGAGTAGCCGGACCATGTCGTGGAGCACGCGGGGCGGCAGATCGGCCAGATAGGAGCCTATGGCGGCCATCCGCGCTCTCTCCTCGGGGTCCTTGGAGGTGATGTCCGGGGGGATCGAGTCCATCAGGGGCCGGATGGCGTGGACCACCTGGGACATCATGTGGGTGTAGGAGTCATAGGCGTCGGCGTCATGCCGGGAGTGGCGGGCGATCGCATGGTGGTTCTCGTCCTTGTCCTCCCCCATGAGCAGGTAGTCGCCGTCCTCGGTGGGACAGAAGGTGCTCGGCATGAGGAGGGGCATGAACCCGTGCGAGGTGAGCTCCAGCTCCTGGACGATCTCCGGCCGCAGCAGGCTGAGGGCGTAGGAGAAAGTGGTGAACTGGAAGCCGGGGTAGAGCTCCTCGGTGATCGCGGCGCCGCCGACGAGGTGGCGACGCTCCAGGATCAGGGTCTTGAGACCGGACTTGGCCAGGTAAGCCCCGTTCACCAGGCCGTTGTGACCCGCCCCGATGACGATGGCGTCGTAATCGCCGCTCATGCCGTCTTCCTCTCGGGATCGAAGAAGGGGAGCGGCCGCACCTCGGAGTCGATCACCTCGTAGCGGTGGTCGATGGTGACTTCGAGGCCCACCCGGCTCCCGGGGGCGGATTGCTCGGGTCTGATCCGGGCGATCCCGATGTGGCGTTGCAGAACCGGGGAGTAGACGAAGCTGGGCACATAGCCAACCCGGGCGAGCTCGGAGTCGTAGAGCATCATCCCTCCGTGTTGTGGGGTGTGGTCCTTGGAGGTGACCAATCCCCGTTCGTTGTGCGCCCGTGCCCAGGCCTCCCAGTCGACCATGATCCCCACGGTCCGCCATCGCGAGGAGCCCTCGTTGAGCTCTTTCTCGATCGCCTTGCGGCCGATGAAGGCGCGGTCGTCTTCGTCGAGCCGCCGGAGCATCCATCCCATGCCCAGCTCGATTGGGGTCACCCGCTGGTCATCGTTCCAGGCGTACCGGGCCGTGTGATAGTCGACGTCGATGAGGACCAGCCCAGCCTCGATTCGGGTGATGAGGAGGGCCGTCTGGCCCACCGGGACCACCCCGTGAGGACCGGCCCCCTCGAAGAGATGGTCCCAGATCTCGACGGCGCGGTCGGAGTCGACCCAGATCTCATAGCCCAGGTCGCCGGTGTAGCCGGTCCTGGACACGGTGACCGGGATGGTGCCGATCTTGGCTGGTCCCAGTCTGAAGAAACCGAGGGAGTCGATCTCAGGGGCCAGCTCGGTGAGGACCCGTTGGGAGAGGGGGCCCTGGACGGCGAGAGCGCCGTATTCCTCGGACACGTCTGCGATGTCCACGGCATGGCCCGAGGCCAGGTCGGAGAAGTAGGCCAGGTTGGGCCGGGCCGCGGTGAGCAGGAATTCGTCTCCGGAGAGGCGTAACACGACGCCGTCCTCGAGGACCCAGCCGTCATCGTCGCACCACACCGTGTATTGAGCCTGGCCGGGCCGGCACTTGCGGATGTCCCGGGTGAGGACACCGGCGAGATATCTCTCCGCGTCCCTGCCGGTGAACCGGTACTTGTAGAGGGGGGAGGTGTCGAAAACTCCGGCCGAGTTGCGGATGGCGAAGTACTCGAACTTGTCGGACATCTGATAACGGTCGGCGGCCAGGTAGCCCGACCAGTGGCTCCAGAGACCGGTCTGGTTCGCCTCGCTGGTGCGAGGGTGGAAGGGGGTGTGTCGGATCATGAGCGC
>CAZAHX010000046.1:0-4204 GCA_964485005.1 uncultured Acidimicrobiaceae bacterium
GTCCCCGAGAGTCTCAAATCCACCGAGGCCTTCGACATCGAGGCCAGTTTCTCCCTGCTCGCCGGGGAATGGAGCAGTGCCGAAACCGGTCTGGCGAGAGCCCTGCCCGGGGATATCGGAGCGAGGCCCGCCTCCGTGACCGACCCGTCCGACCTCGTCTTCATGGACGAGACGCGCTGGAGTGAGGCCCTCCGCTTCCTCATGGAGGGCTTCCATCTCGGAGACGCCGCCTGGGAGAGCCTGGCCTTCCGTCTCTGGCTGGCCCGGGTCCTCGCCTACGCCACGGGCCCGGCCCGCCGGGGATACGACGCGGCCCTCGCCTACCTGGAGACGACGATTCGCCTCTACGAAGGTCGAACCGACCAAGATGTCGACCCATGAGCACGCTGGTCGTGGTGTTGATGGGTTTGATCGGAGGGCTGGCCGGTGCGATCCAGTCTCAATTCCTCGGGGTCATGGAGGAGCGGGTGGGCACCCTCGCCTCCACCTTCGTCACCTATGGAGGAGGGGGACTGGCGATTGGCCTGCTGATGGTGGCGCTGCGAGGTGGGCGATTTTCCGATCTCAGGGAGATCCCCTGGTGGGCCTTCACCGCGGGACTGATGGGGCTGGTTGTGGTGGCCTCACTCGGGATCACGGTGGCCCGGCTGGGCCTGGGAGCGGGGCTGACCCTGTTCACCGGTGCCACACTGATCCTGGCCGCGGTCATCGACAACGCCGGCCTGTTCGACGATCCCCACCCTCTCACCGGACGCCGGCTCGCCGGGATCGCCCTCGTCGTGTTCGGCACCTGGCTGGTGGTCGGAGGTCCGGCCACCGACGCCTGACTCAGCCGAGCGCGATGGCCGACAACGCAGCGAGGGTGAGCAATATGCCCACCACCTGACGCCGAAGCAGACGCTCTCCATTGACCAACCGCGCCATGGCCACGGTGACTGCGGGGAAGAAGGAGGCGGCCACCGCCACCAGGGCCAGCGAGCCGATCCGGAGCCCGACGAGCAGGGCGATATTGCCCGCCACGTCGAGCACACCGTTGCCGGCCACGATCCAGCCCGGTACCCCCTTCCACCCGGCCACCCGCCACAATCCGGCCAGGGCCAGGACAGCGACCACGGCCATGGTGGCGGCCCGGGCCGGTATGAGTGGAAGCAGCCGCGACCCCTCCGCGGTGAGGTCGATGATGATCGCGTACCCACCGAAGCCGAGACCGGCTGCGAAGCCGAAGACCACACCCTCGGTGCGCAGTGACGATCCGATGGCGGCGGACAGTGCCACCGCGGGAATCGCCAGCGCCACTCCGAGCCAGGCCAAGGTGGAAGGCCGCTCGCCCAACGCCACCGCGGCCAACACGGGGAACATCCCGGCGAGGACCGCAGACACCGGCGCCACCGAGGCGGCCCTGCCCCGGGCCAGGCCGGCGAACAGCGAGACCAGCCCGAAGGCACCCGAGGTCCCGGCGAAAGCTCCGATCACCCAGTCGGAGAGGGCGGCCTCGCCCCCGACCACCCACGCGACGACCAGCGCGAAAGGGAACGAGACCACCCCCGACCAGAGCACGATCGCCGCGGCAGGGGCACGTTTCGCTCCTTCCCCCCCGAGAAAGTCGGCTACCCCGTAGAAGACGGCGCTCAGGGCCCCGAGAAGGACCCCCACCTACCGGGCGACTCCGGACACACCCTGGTCGCTGAGCGCGCTGCGGATTGTCTCGGCGGCCCCCTCCAGTTGCTCCTGGTCGACGGTGGCCGCGGCGTTGGCGAAGTCGAGATCTCTGACCCCGTCGATGGGGACGACGTGGATGTGGAGATGGGGCACCTCGAGACCGGCGATCATCAGTCCCACCCGGGTCGGGGAGAAGCCCTCCTGAATCGCCCTCCCGATGGTCTGCGCCACCCCGAAAAGGTGGTCGCGGAGAGGCTCCGGGCAGTCCAGCCAATGGTCGATCTCCTCCCGGGGCACGACAAGAGTGTGACCGCTGCGCAGAGGGTTGATCGACATGAAGGCGACGCAGAGATCGTCCTTCCAGACGAAGGTGCCGGGTATCTCCCCATCGATGATCTTGGTGAAGATGCTGGCCATGGCCCCGAGACTAGGGGTCCGTCGCCTAAGTAGGGTGCGCGTATCTCGGGCCCCTGGGGTCATCCCCGAACCGGGACCACCTTGAGGACGGCTCCGTCGGCAGTGATGACGTACATCTCGCCATCGCGGTCCACCCCGAAGCTGGTCACTTGGCCCGCCACCCCCACCTGATCGGTCCAATCGGTCAGGTCGACCGCCGACCCGTCCTCGTATCGGAAGCTGCGCAGGTAGCCCCCGCAGTAGTCGGAGTAGAAGTAATGACCGGCGATCTCGGGAATGGCCACGCCCCGGTAGACGAGGCCTCCTGTGATGGAGCAGGTCCCGGCGTCGCCATGTTCCACTTCGATCAAGGGGAGAGTGATGCCGCTGGTGTCGCAGCCGGAAGCCGGGCGGAAGCAATGGAGCCCCTCGGTGATGGGCCAGCCAAAGTTGAGATCGGGCGCGAGGGCCGTGACCGAGACCTCCTCGTAGGCGTTCTGGCCGACATCGGCGATGTAGATGGTCTCACCGTCGATCCAGAACCGCCATGGGTTGCGTAACCCATACGAGTAGAGGGTCGGTGCGGGCTCGGCGTCGACCTGGAGGGCAACAAGACCGCCGAGGAGGGTGTCCCGGTTTTGGCCGTTTCCGAATCGATCATTGGCCCCGCCTCCGTCCCCCAGCCCCAACATCAGCCGCCCATCGGGCAGGAATTCGATCATCCCACCGTTGTGGTTGGAGGCGGGCTGGTCGTGGGTGAAGATGACCCGCTCGCTGTCGGGGTCGGCAGATGTCTCCGACGGCATGGCGAATTCGGAGACCACGGTGTCGCCGTCGTTATCGCTGTAGTGGGCGAAGAGGCGGGATGGGTCGTCGGGGTGGAGAGCTATCGAGAGCAGCCCCTGCTCCCCGCCGCTCCGCACCCGGTCAGAGATGTCGAGGACCGGAGTGCCGCCCATGGCTTCGTCGTCGAATGAAAAGACCCTGCCGGCCCTCGTGGCGATGTACAAGACGTCGCTGCCGGGGCGGGGGATGAGCTGAACCGGGAACTCCAGACTGACCACCGGCTCATACGCCAGTGCGCTCAGCGGCGCCAGTGTCGTGGTAGTGGTCGCCGCGGTGGCCGCGGTCGTGGTGGGGACGGTGGTGCTCGTGGTGCTGGTCTCAGCAGGGAGGGTGGTCGTTGGCGGACTCGTCGGGGCCGGCTCGGCGTCACCCTCGCAGGCGGCGACGATCAGAGTCATCGCCATGAGGGCAGCAAGTCGCGACAGTGGCCCGGGCACCGGCCCCAGGGTATCCCCGGCTTGCGATTGTCCCCGCGAACCGGTCGGGCCCTCTGCTTAGCCTTACCGTATGACTCTCTGGCGAATGCTGGTCTCGGTGTTGCTGGCCTCTTGTGGAGGGGGCCTGGTCGCCACCGGCCCTACCGGGAGTGGACCGGAGCCGGTGACCGTCATCAGGGTCATCGACGGAGACTCCCTGGTCGTGGAGACCGAGACGGGCGCCCTCCAAGTCCGCATCAGCGGGGTGAATGCGCCCGATCTCGGAGAGTGCCACCACCGCGAGGCACTGGTGTATCTCGAGGAGGCTCTCGAGGATGCCACCGTCGCCATGGTCCGGGAGGGGACCGACCAATACGGGCGGGTCCTCGCCCGGGTCGATGCAGATGAAGTCGACGTCGCTCTGTGGCTGGTTCGTTCGGGCCAAGGTCTCGCCATGGTTAGTGCAAGCCACCCAAAGGCTCTGGTCGAGGCGGAGGAAGCCGCCTACCGCGAGCGGCAGGGGATGTGGGACCCGACGTGCGGGGTGGGGCACCCCCCTCCGGTGGACTTCGATCCCGAGGAGAGCGTCATCGATCCCCCCGGCCCCGACAGCGATGCTCTCGGAGCCGAGGTCGTCTTCGTCGTCAACCGGGGAAGCCGGCCGGTCGACCTGGGCGGTTGGACCCTGCGGGATACCTCCTCCCGACACCGTTTCCGCTTCGAGCCGGGGACCACCATCCGGCCGGGCCAGAGGATCGGAGTCTCCAGCTCGAGCAGGGGGTGGACCCCCGGGGGCACCCCGGTCTGGTCGAATGACGGCGACGTCGCCCTCCTCGTCGACGACTCGGGCGCGGTGGTGGCGCGATGGCGGTACTAGTTGTCCGTCA
>CAZAHX010000046.1:4304-10273 GCA_964485005.1 uncultured Acidimicrobiaceae bacterium
CCGGGAGCGGGCCGAGCCCCTCATGGAAAAGGCCAAAGACAAGGCAAAGGAAAAGGGCGCGGAGACCTGGGAGAAGACCCGGGAGCGGGCCGAGCCCCTCATGGAGAAGGCCAAGGAGAAGGGGGCGGAGACCTGGGAGCGGACCAAGGAAAGAGGTGCCGAGACCCTGGAGAGAGCCAAGGAGAGTGCCCGGGAGCGCACCGGCGACACGGTCGAGAAGGGCCGTGACGCAGGTCACGATGCGGCCGAGAAGCTCACAGAGGCCGTCGACCAGACCGCCGACAAGGCCGAGGACGCACTCGACGAGTAGGGGCGGGCTTAGGCTGGGCCCGTGGTGAAGCGTGTCTCCTCGCGACTGAGCCGGCTCCCCGGCTCGGCCACTATGGCGGTGGCCAACCGCTCGAGGGAGCTGGCGGCGCAAGGGCGGGATATCATCTCTTTCGGCGCCGGTGAGCCCGACTTCCCCACTCCGGAGCACATCGTCGCCGCGGCCGCCCGGGCAGCGCACGATCCGGCCAACCACCACTACACGGCGAATGCCGGGTTGGCCCCGCTGCGGGAGGCCGTGGCCTCATATACCACCACCTATTCCGGTGTCGAGGCGGCGCCGTCGCAGGTCCTGATCACCAACGGGGCCAAGCAGGCCATCTTCCAGAGCTTCGCGGCCTTGCTCGACCCGGGGGATGAGGTGCTCCTCCCCACCCCCTACTGGGTCACCTACCCCGCCGCGGTCGAGCTGGCGGGTGGCGTCCCCGTCGCCGTCCCCGCCACCAGGGCGACCGGGTTCAAGGTGAGCCCCGCCGACCTCGAGGCGGCCCGAACGGAGAGGACCACCATCCTCGTGTTCGTCTCCCCCTCCAATCCGACGGGCGCCGTGTACACCACCGAGGAGGCGCGCGCCATCGGAGAGTGGGCCGCCCGCCACGACATCTGGGTGATCGCGGATGAGATATACCAACGTCTCGTCTATGGGCAGCCTGAGGCCCCATCCATCGTCGGGGTCACCCCGTCCCTCGACAACTGGATCCTGGTCAACGGTGTGGCCAAGAGTTACGCCATGACCGGCTGGCGGGTGGGTTGGATGGTCGGCCCCGAGGACATCATCGACGCCGCGGCGCGTCACCAGTCCCACGCCACATCGAATGTCAACAACATCGCCCAGCAGGCCGCCCTGGCCGCCATCTCCGGGCCCCAGGAGACGGTTGAGGAAATGAGACTGGCCTTCGACCAGAGACGCAGGCTGATGTATGACATGCTCTCTGAGATTCCCGGTGTCGAGACGCTGAAAGCGGAGGGGGCGTTCTATCTCTTTCCTGACGTGACCGCTCTGCTCGGCGGAAGATTTCCCACCTCCACCGCCCTCGCCGCCGCGGTGCTCGAGGAGGCTGGAGTCGCTCTGGTGCCCGGTGAGTCCTTTGGCACGCCCGGGCACCTACGGCTTTCCTACGCGGCGAGCATGGAGGACATCGAAAAAGGGATGGGTCGCATCGACTCAATGATCGGGACACCCTGACCCGGGTTTACACTCGCCCCTGATGCAAGGGACCACGGCTCGGGCGATGATGCTGGTTGAGCCACGGCACTTCTCGATGACCCAGATATCCGCCGACGGCGTCGAGGGCGGAGGATGGCTGGCGGTGGAGGCCACCGGCATATCCGGGTCGGACGTGCAAGTGTGGAAAGGAGAGGCAAGAGACATCGTCTACCCGCTCGTGCCCGGTCACGAGGTGGTGGGCAGGGTGGCGATCCAGGGGCCGAGCGTTCCCTACCCCGTGGGCACCAGGGTGGTCGTCGAGCCCAGGATCAGATGCGGCAGTTGTTATCGCTGTCGCCAAAACCTGGCGACCTGTGTCAGCAGACGGCCCTCCAACTCGTATGGGATGATCCCCTCGATCGAGCCACCCGGTCTGTGGGGTGGCCTCGCCGAGTATCTGTATCTCGACCCCAACGCCAACCTCCATCCGGTCACCGACGACGTGCCCGCGGAGGTGGCTACCTTCGTGCACCCGCTGGCCTCGGGTCATACCTGGGCCGTGGAGCTGCCGTCGCTGAAGCAGGGGGAGAGCGTGCTCATACTCGGCCCCGGGCCCCGCGGCTTGGCCTGTCTAATTGCGGCCAAGGCCGCAGGCGCCGGTTGGGTGGGCATCACCGGGCTCGCCCATGACACCGACCGCCTCGATCTGGCGGCCAGGCTGGGAGCCGATCTCACCGTCGCCATCGAGCACGGCGACGTGGCCGCTGAGATTGCGGCCGACCTGGGACGGAGACCCGACGTCGTGGTCGACGTGACCTCCGATGATCCCGAGGCGGTCTTCACCGCGCTCGACCTGGTCCGGTCTGGGGGGAGGGTCATCCTGGCGTCGAAGAAAGGGAACCGAGCCCTCCATTTCCTCTCCGATGTCATCGTGGCCAAACAGCTCACCGTGAGAGGAGCGATGGGCGCCTCCGGTATCGGCTACCAATGGGCGACCAACCAACTGGAGACCGACCCCAGGATCGACGATCTGGTCTCCCATCAGTTCCCGCTCCCCGAGTCGGCCCGCGCTCTTCAGGCGGCCGCCGGTCTCCTCGGCAGGGAGGAGCTGATCTCGGTGGCAGTCACCTTCTGAGCCGGGCTCGGCGGTGACCGGCGAGCCCAGCGTCCAGCCCCGCCGGCGCTCGGTGGCCTCGTGGGTGATATACGACCTGGCCAACACGATCTTCGCCCTGGGCGTGGTCGGCCTCTACTTCTCCGACTGGCTGGTCGCCAACGACCTGCCCGACTCCTTTCTGGCCGTGGTCCAGGTGGGGGCGGCGATGGTGGTGATCTTCCTGGCCCCGTGGGCGGGGGCGCGCAGCGACGCCACCGGGACCAGGGTGCCCACCCTGGTGGCTACCACCCTGGTTGCGGTGGTCGCCACCGCCTCATTGGCCGTAGGCCCGGTCTGGCTCACCTTGGCCCTGCTCTGGCTGGCGGTGATCTCGGTGAACACGGGGTCGGTGGTGTACGACGCCCTCCTCGTCGAAGTGAGCACACCTCAGACCCGTGGCCACATCTCGGGTTTGGGCGTGGGCGTGGGCTACTTCGGGTCGTTCCTCGGGCTGGGCATCGGCTTGATCACCCTGGACGTCCTCGGTTGGGGCTATGAGGCCACTTTTCGGGCCATCGCCGCCGCCTTCCTGCTCTTCGCCCTACCCGCCTTCTTCTTCATCGAGGAAAGGGGGGTGGTCACCGCCGGACCGGTGCCGGACGTCGCGGACATCGCCCGTCGTCTCCTCCGCTCGTGGCGCACCGCCGGTCATTACCCGGGCGTGGTCCGCTTCCTGGTGGGACGTTTCCTCTACACCGACGCGATCAACACCCTGATCAGCGGGTTCCTGGCCATCTTCGTCATCGACGAGCTGCGCCTCGACCGTAGGTTCTTCACCGCCCTCATGGGGGTGGCGATCACCGCCGCCGTGACAGGGGGTCTCGTCGCAGGTCCGGTCATCGCACGATACGGACCGTTGCGGGTGCTCCGGGCGGTGCTGGTGATGTGGATAGGGGCCATCGCCTCAGGCGTCGCCGCCGCCCTCACCGGCCTCACCGAGCTGGCCTGGTTGATCGGGCCGGTGGGAGGTCTGGCTCTCGGGGCGACCTGGGCGGCCGACCGGGTGGTGATGACACGCATCTCGCCCCCGCAGCATCTCGGGGAGTTCTACGGGCTCTACGCCACGGTGGGGCGGTTCGCCACCATCGCCGGGCCTCTGGTGTGGGCCGTGATCGTGGATGCGCTCGGCTTGAGCCGCAGTTTCGCGATGGCCGCACTGGGCGGGTTCGTGCTCGCTGGATGGTGGGTCCTGAGGCTGGTCGACGACGCCGAGCGGGACTGGGGACCCGCGCTCGCCGAGGAAGCGGGTTTTCCACCGGCGTCTCAGTAGAAGCCGGGCCGCTCCCCGGAGGTGATGTGGAACTCGACCGCGTAGGGAATGGGAAGATCGCGCACCTCGTCGGGCCCTCGGACCAGCCGTCTCCCGATCTCGGCGAACCAGGTGTCGTTGGCGAACACCCACGGCCAGGGTCTGATGCCCACCCTGGCTCCGACCATGGCGCCAACGGTGGCGCCCAGCACGCTCCCCCCGACACGCGCCGCTTCCTCGAGCGGCAAGTGGGGGCGGCTGGAGACCGTGGCGGCGAGAGCCACTCCGGTCAGCGCCATCTGGATGGGATCTGAGTTGTCGCCACCCATCCGATCGAGAACCTCCCGGCCCCCACTCGCCCCGACCGCGCTTCGGGCCCGATCGAAATCGGATTCGAGGCGCTCCAGCCGCGCCGTCGCCCCGGTCCCGTCGGCGATGTCGCCCAGGGCAGGCAGCACCGCCTCGGACACCCCGGCCACCAAATCGAGGCCCGACTGCCCGAAACAGGAAGCCGCCACCCCGGCGGCGGCGATGGCGCCGGCGGCGAGACTGGCCGCGTCCCGGTGAAAGTGCCTGTTGAGTGTCAATGCCTCCGATACGACCCGCGTCGGGTCCCGGCGGAACGCCACTCCGAGCGGAGTGACCCGGGGAGCGCCGTCGAGCGACGCCTCCTCCTCGGGGACCGCCGCCCCGGCTGCGGCGCGGTCCAGCCACGACCTGAAATGGGCGGTCTCCCCCCTGTAGACCGGCTCGTCGCCCTCCAGCCCGTCCAGCTCCCTGATGTCGCGCAACATCGTCTGCTGGTCCAGCTCGCGATGCTCGATGAGCTGGTAGGCGATCACGGTGGCCTGCTCGGTCACCGCCGAGTAACCCAGCTCCCAGGCGCCCCCGGCGGCATCCCCGGCGGCCTGGCCGAGCAGGAACCCGTCCCCCTCCCCCGCCACCAGCGAGAAGAGGGCGGCAGAGCCCTCATCCTGGGTGGTCTCCTCGGGGGCTTCCGGAATCTGCTCCATTCGGGAGTTGAGGGTACCGCTGTAGCCTCCGCCGTCCATGAACCACGTCGTCCTCATCGCCAACCCGGAGGCGTCCCAGTTCACCGGGGGGGCGCATCGGCAGGTCATGGCCATCCTCTCCAAGCGTCATGAGCGAGTCGAGTCGATATGGCCTTCCGACCCGGCGTCGACCACCGAGGCGGCGGTGCGAGCAGCCGCGAGCGGCGCGTCGGTGGTGGTTGCCATGGGAGGAGACGGGATGGTCCACCACGTCGCCCAGGGCCTGATCGGCACGGAGACTGCGCTGGGGGTGATCCCGGTCGGTACCACCAACGTCATCGCCAGGCTGCTTGGGGTCCCTAAGAGGGTGTCACGGGCGGCCCGCCTGGTGAGCTCGGCGGACGGGCACCGTCTCTTGGGCACGACCCGGCTCACCCTCCGTCACGGAACCATCGAGACGATCCACCACGCTCTCTTCGCCTGCGGGTTCGGGATCGATGCCGTGGTGGTCGATCACGCCGATGAGGAGCCCTACCGCAAGTACTGGTTCGGGTCGCTGCACTACGCCCGAACCGCCCTCGGAGTCGCCCTGTTCGGGTTTCCCTCCACCAAACCCCACCTCACGGTGAGCGACGGGTCCCGTCGGACCCGCGCGGTCAGCGTCCAGATCCAGTTCCGCGAGGTGTACACCTACTTCGGGAAGGTGCCCCTACGCGTCGCCTCCGATCCCCCGGCTCCGATGACCGTCCTGGTCATGGAGCGACTGAGGCGCAGACGCATACCTCGTATCGTCTACCAACTGCTGACCCGGGGCGGTCTCGGGGAGGTCCCCGCCTTTGAGGTGTGGGAAGGTGTCGAAGCCCTGGATCTCGTCGCAGACCCCGCGGTGGCGGGTCAGGCCGACGGGGAGGCCCTGGGCCTGGTCGACTCGGCACGGGTGGAGTGGGCGCCCGCCTCTCTCCGGGTCATTGCGCCTTACTGATCGGGGCGGTGCACCGTCAGCTGGGGGAAGGGTATGACGATCCCCTCGGCGTCGAACCGGTTCTTTAGACGTCTCAGGGCCTCGCGGCGCACCATCCACCGCATCCCGGCCGCGGT
>CAZAHX010000047.1:0-10248 GCA_964485005.1 uncultured Acidimicrobiaceae bacterium
CTAAGACCCGATGCGATACTCGAGGAGTGTCTGGTTTCGACATAACATCCACGTCGAACCCGCGGCTGAAGAGACTGATCGGCTTGCGGGAGCGGAGGCAGAGGGACGAGCAAGGCGTGTTCCTCGTTGAGGGTCCGCGTTTGGTGGGACAGGCCACCGCGGCGGGGCTGAGACCCACGGAGGTCTTCGTCGACGGGTCCGTGCCCTACGACGGACCGGGTTCGCCTGTGACCGTCGAGCCGGGGGCACTGGCCTGGGCCTCATATCGCCGCCGCTCTCAGGGGATCATCGCCGTGTTCCCCCAATTCCCCAACGACCTGGATTTGATCGAAGCCACTGAGCCCGCTCTGGTCATCGTCACCGAGGCCATCGAGAAGCCGGGCAACCTGGGTGCGATGCTGCGCACCGCCGACGCCGTCGGGGCCGATGCGGTGATCGTGACCGGTGAGGGGGTCGATCCCTTCAACCCCAACGTGGTCCGGGCTTCGCTGGGCGCCCTCTTCACTGTGCCTCTGGCACTTTCCCCTCTCCATGCCCTAGCCCCCTGGATGGACGAGCGAGGGATCCGGCTCATCGCTGCCTCCCCCCAGGGCGAGACCTCCCTCTGGGACGTCGACCTGACGGGCTCGGTGGCGATCGCCGTGGGCTCCGAAGACGACGGGCTCACCTCCGACGCTGTAGCCATGGCGGCCGAGTCTGCCTCGATCCCCATGCGGGGGAAAGCCGACTCGCTCAACGCGTCGGTCAGTCTCGCCCTCTTCGCCTACGAGGCCTTACGACAGCGTCGTTGACTCGAACATGTGTTCGGGTAGGCTCAGGCCCGATGCTCCAGCCCAGCTTCGACGATATGTCCACCCCGCTATTCGAGGTGAGCTTCTGTGTACTCGACCTCGAGACCACCGGCGGCTCGGCGGCGCAATGCGAGATCACCGAGATCGGCGCGGTGAAGTACCGGGGAGGTGAGGCCGTGGCCACGTTCCACACCCTTGTCGACCCCGGTGGGCCCATCCCGCCGTCGATCACCTTGCTCACCGGTATCACCCACGCTCTGGTGATGGACGCCCCGCGCATCGAAGCGGTGCTTCCCTCGTTCCTCGAGTTCATCGGTGACTGCGTCATCGTCGGGCACAACGTCCGTTTCGACCTCTCCTTTCTCAACACGGCAGCATCGAGGCTGGGCTACCCGGGTCTCTGCAACCCAACAGTCGATACAGCCCGGCTGGCGCGTCGTCTCATTCGACCGGAGGTGCGGAACCTCCGTCTCTCCACCCTCGCCGCATACTTCCGCAGTCCGGTGGCCCCTGTGCACCGCGCCCTCGAGGACGCCCGGGCCACTGCCCATGTCCTCCATGGGCTGCTCGAGAGAGTGGGTTCCCTGGGAGTGACCAATCTCGACGATCTGCTGGCAATGCCTACCGCCAAGGGCGCGGCGCACTACTCCAAGATCCGGCTCACGGAAGATCTGCCACGCCGCCCTGGTGTCTATCTGCTCCAGAACCGCAAGGGGAAGCCCATCTACGTAGGTAAGGCCGCCAATCTCAGGGCGAGGGTTCGTCAGTACTTCTACGGCGACGAGCGACGCAGCATCGCCGACTTGATGCGCGAGCTCCACGCCATATCTCATGTCGAGTGCGCCACCCTCCTCGAAGCCGAGGTCACCGAGCTCCGGCTGATCCATGCCCACCGACCCCGCTACAACCGCCGTTCCCGGCCACCCAAGACCTCTCACTTCCTCAAGCTGACCGACGAGAGGTTCCCTCGGCTCTCGGTGGTGCGCTCCCTGAAAGAGGACGGTCTCGCCTATCTGGGGCCGTTCCGCTCGAAACGCACCGCCGACCTGGTCATGACGGCGATTTGGGACTCCGCTCCTCTCCGTCGCTGCCGGGGTCGGCCAGGAAGCCGGGGCGGGGCATGCGCCCCGGCTCAGATGGGGCTGGCCCTCTGCCCTTGCGACGGCTCGCTGCGCTCGGAGGCCTATCAGCCGGTGGTGGAGGCGGTCCTGGAAGGCATCTGGCGACAGCCCGACCTGCTGCTTGCTCCGCTCGCCCGTCGAATGGAGCGTCTCGCCTCCGAGCAACGGTACGAGGAAGCGGGATGGGCCCGGGACCGTCATGGGGCATTGGCCCGGACGCTCGAAATGCGCCAGCGCTGGCAGTCGCTCGTCTCCGCGGGCGTCGTGAAACTCGAGCACCACGACGGTCACATCGTGGCAATCGATCACGGGAGACTGGCGGATGCTCGACTCGCATCGTCCCCAACCTCGCTCTCCGCGGGCACCGACACCGCGCCCGCGGTGAGCGAGGTGCCGCCTTCCGTGGAGGCCGCCGAGGAGGCCGCCGTCTTGTGGCGTTGGCTCCTCAGTGGCTCCCTCCGTCTCGTCGACTCCAGCGGGGATCTCGCCTCTCCGGCGCGCCAGGTCACCCATCTCGTGGTCGGGCGAGCGGCATAAGCACCCCCTTCGGGGGGTTGAACTGCTCGCACCAATGGCCACCCTCCGACTCGGCATCGCGCTCCTGCTCCTCATCGTCTCTTGCGGGGGGTCAGGCGCCGGGACGACTTCCGCAAGGCCCGACCTGGCGGCAATCACGGGCTCTGAGTTGGAGCGACGTCTCGGCGAGTCGTCTCGACCGGCCATTGTGAATGTGTGGGCGTCCTGGTGCCTCCCCTGCCGGGCAGAGGCTCCGCTGCTCAACGAGGCATTCGCCGTATACGGAGACCGGATCGAGTTCATCGGCGTCGACGTCCAGGACACCCAGGACGGCGCCAAAGCCTTCCTCGACGAATTCGGGCTGGGTTTCGAGCACTTCTTCGACCCGGATCGCTCCGTTCCCCGTCATTTCGGGGGCATAGGGACACCCATCACCTTCTTCTTCGAGCCTGGGGGACATCTCGCCCACACCCACAACGGGGTCATCGACGAGCGAACGCTGGCCATCCACATCGACGAGTTGCTGATCACCACTCCTTCGGGCTGAGCCGATGGAACTGACTCTGCTCTGGGCCGCTCTCACCGCGGTGGTGATGACCTGGTTCGGGACCAGGATCTGGGGCGATGGAACTCCTCCGCAGGCTTTCGACCTGCTCATCACAGCCGCCATCTCCGGACTGGCTGCCGGCCGTCTCTGGGCCATGGTGACCCAGGGCGTCAACCCGCTCACCCACCCGCTCGACATTCTCCTCGTGCGGGGCGGGGTCGACCCGGGGGCGGCGACCGCTGGTGCCTTGGCCGGCTTCCTCTGGGGAGTCAGGGGCCGGGTGGGCGCTCTCGATGCGGTGGCCCCCGCCGCTGTCCTCGGTCTCGCCGGGTGGCACGCCGGATGTCTGTGGCGCTCCGCCTGCTTGGGGACGATCTCCGATCTCCCCTGGGCGTGGACCCTCCCCGGTGGCGTGGCCGCCCGCCATCCCGTCGAGCTCTACGCTGCCCTTGCCCTGGTCGTGGCGGCATGGATGGTTGGCCGCTCGAGCTGGACACTGCTGACGAGGTCGGGGGCGGCCCTCGCCCTGGCCGCACTGATCAGACTATCGACCGAGCCCTTGCGGCCCAGTCTCGAGAGTGGACCGGTGGAGCTCTACCTGGCCGGAGTGGCAGTCGGGGTGGCCGCCATTGCATTCGGCGCGGTGACCGATCGCAACAGCGCGCACGCTCCGACTTGAGTGTCGCCGCGCCGGGAATGAGACTCGCGGCGTGGCCCTTCTCTGCAGTCTTCGCAAGGTGGGCGTGTCGCTTGGGGGCAGACCGGTTCTCCGTGACATCGACCTCACCCTCGATCCCGGCCAGGTCCTCGGAGTCGCCGGTCCGAACGGCTCGGGCAAGACCACACTGATCCGGGCGATCGCAACGCTCGTCGCCGTCGACCGCGGCAGGGGGACGGTCCTGGACGCCGAGCTCGGCACCGACCAGGTCTACGAGGTGAGGCGTCACATCGGGCTGATGGGGCACCACCCAACCGTGATCCTGGAGCTGACCCTCTACGAGAACCTCGACCACGTGGCGCGGTTGATCGGGATCGAGCCGGGGAGAATCACCCACGCACTCGAGGTGGTAGGTCTGGGTGACGCGGCGGCAATGAGAGCCGACAGCGCCTCCCACGGAATGATCCGTCGGCTAGAGGTGGCGCGTCTCCTGCTCACCAAGCCCCGACTCCTCCTCCTCGACGAGGCGACCCACGGCCTCGACTCGTCGGCCCGCGAGCTGGTCGATGCGTTGATCACACGGACCACGACGGACGGTGGCGGGGTGGTGTTCGTCTCCCACGACGTCGATCGGCTCTCCACCGCCTGCGACGACATCCTGCGGCTCGACATGGGGACCATGGAGACCAGCTCGTGAGCTTCTGGCATGAGACGCTGGAGCTGGCCAGGGTCGATCTCACCGTCGAACGCCGACTGGGAGAGACCCTTCGCATCATCGCCCCGTTCGCCCTGGTCGCCCTGGCCATCTTCCCGCTGGCGCTGGGTCTTCGTCTCACTCTGGTCTCGGAGATCGGCACTGCGGTCTTCTGGGCGGTAGGGGTCTTGTTCGGCATGCAGGTCGCCCTGCGACGCTCCTCGAGCGACGACCGGGAACGACGCGACCTTCACGCACTCCTCGGGGTCGACCCCTCGGCGCGCTTCGCCGGCAGGGTCCTCGCCGGATCGCTCCTCACCACGATCTTCCTCGTCGTGCTCTTCCTGGCGATGATCGTCCTCTACGGTCCGGAGCTGCCCGAGTCGTCGGCTCTCGTGGCTCTATTCGCCATCATCCTGGTGGCAGTGGGCCTGGCCGAGCTGGGGACCCTCGCCGGCGAGATCACCTGGGGTCTGCGCGATCGCACAGCCCTCGCCTCGCTGATCGTCGCCCCACTGGCCATCCCTCTGGTCATCGGGGGATCCCAGACCCTGCAGGCAATAGCCGGCGGGACCGGTATCCTCCCTTGGGTACTTCTCATGATCACTACCGACCTGGCCCTGGCCGTGGCCGGGGTGGCCCTGGCACGACCACTGGAAGAGGCGACACGATGACGCGGGCTCGAGCCTTTCTCGGAATTGCGGCCCTTGCCCTGGCAGTGGGGGTCTGGATGGCGATGACCGCCCCACCCGATGCCCTGCAGGGGGTCTTCAGCCGCATCATCAACGTCCACGTGCCCTCCCTGTGGCTCGCCTTCCTCGCCTTCGCGGTCACCGCCTTCGGCTCAGTCATGTGGTTGTTGAGGAAACGCCCCCGCTGGGACCGCCTCGCCATGGCCTCCGCCGAGGTCGGCGTGCTCTTCACCGCCATCGGGCTGGCCACGGGGATGATGTGGGGCCAAAGGGTGTGGGGAACCGCCTGGGACTGGGGAGATCCCCGACTCACCACCACCGCGGTGATGTTCTTCGTCTATCTCGGCTATCTCGCCCTGAGGGGGGCAATCGAGGACCCCGTGGTGCGGGCGCGCCGATCAGCCATTTTGGGGGCTGTGGCCGTCGTCCAGGTGCCCCTGGTCTACTTCTCGGTCTTTCTGTTCCGGACCCTCCACCAGACCCCCTCGATCCGCCCAGACGGCTCGACCATGCCGTCGGAGATGTTGATTGCGATGCTGGTCAACGTGGCTGCCTTCACCATCCTCTACGTCGCGTTGGTCATGGCCCGGATGGAGGTGGCGGTCGCCGAGGAGTCGGCGTCCGACGCCGAGGCCATGGCGGGCGCCGCAGTCCAGACGCCGCGTCTCAGCGAGGTCGGTGATGTCTGACCAGGCAGTGGTCACCCTCGTGTTCGTGCTCACCTATGGGGCGATAGCCGGGTACGCCTGGTATCTCCACCTGCGCCATCGTCGAGCCGGGGGCTGAGCGTGCAGCACCGGCGGTTCGTCCTCCTCGGCCTGGGCGGGGTGATCGCCCTCATCGTGGCGATGACTCTGGTGGGGCTGGACCAGAACCTCACCTATTACCTCTACCCCACCGAGGCGGTCGACCAAAGAGCCGAGTTCCCCGACGGAGAGCGCTTCCGTCTCGCCGGCATCGTGGTGGAAGGCACCCTGGAACGCGGCGAGGTCCATCGCTTCGAGGTGAGCGACGGGGGCGCCACCATCCCCGTCCTCCTTCACAACACCCCTCCCCCGCTGTTCGCCGAGGGCGTCCCGGTGCTGTTGGAGGGCTCCTGGTCCGGTGAGGTGTTCGACGCCAGTGAGGCCTTGATTCGCCACGACGAGAACTACGACATCCCGGAGCGGGGCGGGACGGGTCCCGGGAGTTGATGCTCTCCCTTCTCGGCACTCTCGGTCTTCTCGCCGCGTTGTTGGGATCGGTGCTGCTGGCCTTGCGGGGCTGGCTGGTCGCCACGGGTCGCCCCGACCGCGGTCTGGCGCCCGCTGCCCGACTGATGCTGGCCGGAGCCGGGGTGGCCATGGGCGCCATGCAACTGGCTCTCCTCAGCGACGACTTCAGCCTCGCCTATGTGGCCAATCATCACGCCTCCACCACCCCCTTCCCGTTCAACGTGGCTACGGCATGGGCAGCCCTCGAGGGGTCGATCATCCTCTGGGGGCTGGTCCTGGCCGGTTTCACATGGATGATGCTTCGCCGTCACGCCCGGTCACCGGACCGGCTTGGAGCGGCGGCCCTCGCGGTCGCGGGCGGAGTCGCGGTCTTCTTCTTCGCGTTGATGCTCACCGTGGCCAACCCCTTCGAGGTATGCACCGAGGCGGTGGCCAACGGCTGCGCCGCCTCCAGTCCCTGGCCATTTGCGACCGTCCAGGCTCCCCTGGAGGGCCGCGGCCCCAATCCCCTGCTCCAGAACCACCTCCTCATGGCGATCCACCCACCGATGCTCTATTTGGGCTATGTGGGGATGACCGTCCCCTTCGCCTACGCCATCGGGGCACTCGCCCTCGGCTTGCCCGGGGTGGACTGGCTGCGAAGAAGCCACCGCTCGACAGTGGTCGCCTGGTCGTTCCTCACCGTGGGCATCGTCCTCGGTGGCTGGTGGGCATATGAGGTGCTCTCCTGGGGGGGATACTGGGCGTGGGACCCGGTGGAGAACGCTTCGCTCATGCCCTGGCTGGTGGCCACGGCTTTCCTCCACTCTGCCCTGGTGCAGCGTCGCCGCGGGATGCTCCAGGCGTGGAACTTCGTCTTGGTGATCAGCGTCTTTGCCCTGACGATCCTGGGAACCTTCCTCACCAGGTCGGGGACGATCCAGTCGGTCCACTCCTTCACCCAGTCGGCCATAGGCCCTGTGCTCCTGGGTTTCCTGCTGGTGGTGGTCGTGGGGTCTTTCGCCCTCTTCTCTTCCCGGGCCCACCTCGTCGCATCCACCCCGCGCATCGATCACCTGGTTTCCCGGGAAGGCTCCTTCCTCGCCAACAACCTCCTCCTCACCGTGTATGCCTTCGTGGTCCTCACCGGCACCACCTACCCGATGATCGTCGAGGCGTTTTCCGGGGCCAGGGTCGGAGTCGGAGAGCCTTTCTTCAATCGACTCGCCGTCCCGCTCAGCTTCGCCCTCTTGCTGATGATGGGGCTGGGACCAGTACTTCCCTGGCGCTCGGCGCCGCCCCGTCTGTTGTGGCGGAGGACCAGGGGACCGGCGGCGGTGGCTCTGGCCGCCGGGCTCCTCACCGCCCTGGCCGTCACCCGTATCGGCTGGGTGATCCTCACCGTGGTGCTCGGGGTCTTCGTTCTGGCTTGCTCGACCGGGGTCCTCGTGGAGCAGGTCCGGCGTCGGCCCGGTCCACAGCAGGGTCCGCTTCGAGCAGCCACGGAGGTGGTTCGATCAGATCGGGGGTTCTGGGGCGGTCAGCTCAGCCACGCCGGTGTGGTCCTGGTGGCGCTGGGTATCGCCTTCGCCGCCAATCTCGGAGCCCACGCCGAGGCGGTGATGAGCCCGGGCGACTCCTTCGTCTTCGCCGACCGCACCTTCACCTACGATTCCTCGTTCCAGAGAAGCGCACCGGGGAAGACCACCACCGGTGCCCGCCTCACCGTGGTCGAGGACGGGTCGTTCCGGGCCATCCTCGAGCCCTCCGCCAATTACTTCGGCGACGACCCCACCGGTGTTTCCACACCCGATGCCCTCCATCTCCCCGGAGGCGACATCTACGTCACCATGCTCCGCCTCGACGCGGCGAGCGTCACGCTCGGCTTCGACACCTCCCCTCTCATCTGGCTGATCTGGCTAGGAGGAGGGGTGGTCGCCGCCGGGGGCGCAGTCGCCATCACCGGGCGACGGGCCGGGACATCGACTCCGGCCCGCCAAACCGCCCATGTCTGAGCGTCTTCGCAACACGATTTATCTCGTCTTCATGACGATCGCGGCGGTGGCCCTGGCGACGCTGGTGCTCGTAACGCCGCAACGCGACGACCGGGTGGAAGCTTTGGGCTCCCGCATTCGATGCCCTGTCTGTCAGGGTGAGGCGATCATCGACAGCCCTGCCCCGATGGCCCGCGACATGATGGACCTGGTCCGACAGCGCGTGGACGAGGGTGTCAGCGACGGGGAGATCATCTCCGAGATCACCAACTCCTACAGCGGAGCCGTCCTCCTCGACCCTCCTGCCGAGGGTGCGACTCTCTGGCTCTGGCTGGCGCCGCTGGTCGCTCTGGCCGGAGGGGTCTCCGTCATCCTCTGGTGGCGGGCCCATCCCGGGGGGGACCAGTGGAGCACGCAAGCCGGAGAGCCTTCCCCGCCCCGCCGCCGCTCCCGCGCCATTGCAGGCGGTCTGGTGATGACCGTGGTCTTGGGTGGCGTGGTCGTTGCCGCCGGTTCCGCCCTTCAGGATCGGGAGGGCCCCGGCGGCGGAGCCGCCGACCTCGCCTCCGTGGATCCGTCGCGGGTCTCCGACGAGACGATGGAAGCGGTGATCGCGGCCAATCGGGACGACCCCCGTATCGATGGGATGCGCCTCGCCCTCGCCGAGAGATACTTCGCCGCCGGTGACTATCGCTCCGCGTTTCCCCACTACCTGGCGATCGCCGCATCGGAGACCGCCGCCGACGAGATGGCCCATACCGCCCTGGTGCGTCTGGGCTGGATGGCCTACGACGGCAACGGTGAGGTCGAGACGGCGCTCGCCCTCCTCGATCAGGCCCTGGATATCGATGCCTCATCCCCGGTGGCCCTGTACCTCAAGGGCCAGGTGCTGTGGTGTGGGGCCGGCCGCCCCCAAGAAGCGGGCGCCCTGTTCCAGACCGTCCTCGACCGCGACGAGCTCGAGGACGAGACCCGAAGCCAGGTCTCCGAGGCCCTCGCCGCGGCACGCCGGGGCGAGCCCTGCGCATGAGCGGCCGCTGGCTGCGCTGGCTCGGCGCCGCCGTCGCCGTGGCGACCGTGGTCTTTGCCGTTGTCCTCGCCTCCAGGTTCGGCACCGACCCCGGCCTGGTCCCTTCTCCCCTGATCGGGGAGTCGGCTCCGGAGTTCGCGCTGCCCACGCTCGACGGATCCTCCACCGTCAGCCTCTCTGGCTTGGAGGGTGACATCGTGGTGATCAACTTCTTCGCCTCCTGGTGTCTGCAGTGCCGTGCCGAGCACGACGACCTGGTGGCCACGGCGGAAGCGTTCTCAGAGCAAGGGGTGAGCTTCGTCCAGATCTCATATCAGGAGAGCCCGGCGCAGACCCTGGCCTATCTCGACGAGGCGGGTGTCTCGGCGACAACGAGATATCTGGCGGATCCCGGGAGCCGCACGGCCATCGCCTACGGGGTATTCGGGATACCCGAGACTTTCTTCATCGATGGCGACGGGATCGTGGTGGGCAAGTTCATCGGAGAGTCCAACGCCCTGATCCTCGGGGCCACCATCGATTCCATCATCGAGGGAGAGCAGCCCGGCGAGACGGTGACCGGCGACACCATGCAGGAGCCCACGGAGTGATCAAGCGTGAGTAAATGACGTCGCTGAGCGACGTCATTTACTCACGCTCAGGGGGAGATCACCTCCACCGAGACCTCGGGGAAGCTCACCGAATCGAGTGGGGCGGTTCCCGTCCCGAGCAGGAAGACGTCGAAAAACCCGACCAGGTAGTTGTCGAGGATGGGGAGCAGCCGTCCCGTCGGGATCGGCCCCTTGAAACCGAGTCGGTGGGCGAAGGGTGAGAAGAAGGGCGCGACGGTGAAGTCGTTGTGCCCGGCGCCTTCCACCCCCAGCCAGTACGTGGTGGCCTCGCTGCGCCCGGCGATTCCACGGAGGAGTGAGTCGTTTGCAGTTTCCCTCCATCCGTCCGACCTCATGAAGAGGGCGGGGCGGGTTGCTCCGATGCGCAAAGTCCGCACCGAGAAGGGCTCGACCCATGGATC